>JAFSLL010000166.1 GCA_017448455.1 Oscillospiraceae bacterium
CATCAAGCTGCCCGAGAAGAAGACCATCCTGATCGAAGGATAAATTCAAAACATGATTCGCGGCGCCCTGAGCAATCAGGGCGCTTATTATTTGACATGCCTCCGAAGCCGGGGTATGATACAGAAAGCGTTCTGACCGGCACGCCTGCCAAACCAGGAAGGAGGTGAAGACATGGCCTACAGCGAACTGATCAAGAGTTTTGAAAAGATCCGCAGCTATATGCGCGAGTTCTATGTTTACGGCTTCAAGAGCCGCGAAGAGTATACGAAAAAGAGCGCGCGCAGCTACGACGACGAGCGCCGCCGTATCGAGAGCTGGCTGGGCGGCTACATGGCCTTCCGGCGCACGTCCGAAGGCAAAAACGTCTTCATCTCCGTGGATAACCGCAGCGTGACCTTCAATCCCCTGCACAATGCCTGGAAGGCGAAGAGCTTCACCGACAAGGACATCGTGCTGCATTTCTGCATTTTGGACCTCCTTGCCGGCGGAACTGCGCGCAGCGTGGGCGAGATTGCCGACGGTGTGGCGGAACTCCTCTCCCACACGGACATCCCCTTTGAAATAGACGAATCCACCGTGCGGAAAAAGCTGAAGGAGTATGCGGAATTCGGTGTTCTGCAGGACGAGAAGCACGGCCGTCTGCTGTATTACCGTCTTGCGGAAGACGGGGTCGACCTCTCCGCCTGGGAGGACGCGGCTGCCTTTTTCTCCGAAGAGGCGCCGCTCGGCGTGGTCGGCTCTTATCTGCTTGACCGGCAAGACGAGGCACCGGAACACTTCAGGTACAAGCACCACTATCTGCTGCACACGCTGGACACGCAGATCCTTTATGAAGCGCTCTGTGCCATGAAGGAAAAGCGATGCGTCGATATCACCAACTTCAATGTCCGCAGAGACGCCGAGGTCGAGCACAGGGTTTATCCCCTGCGTTTTTACATCAGCACGCAAACCGGGCGGGAATACTTGCTGGCCTATCATTACAGATTCCATCGGCCGATGATTTTCCGCCTCGATACCATCCGCTCCATCAAAGCGGGCCCGGTGGAAAAACAGCATGAGAAATATGAAAGTTTCATCGGAAAGTTCGATGAGAACCTCTGGGGCGTTTCAACCGGAAGCGACTACAGCATCGACCACGTGGAACTTACCCTTCGTGTTGAAGACGGTGAGGGATACATTCTGGATCGTCTGGAACGGGAAAAACGCCATGGTCGGATCGAAACCGTCGATGAGCATACTTATCGTTTTGTCGCGGATGTGTACGACGCCGGCGAAATGCTGACCTGGGTCCGCAGTTTCATCGGGCGCATCATTTCCTTTGAGAGCGATAACCATTTCGCTGTTTCACGTTTTTATGACGACATGCAGCGGATGAATGAAATCTACGGAGGAGGTGAGGAGGTATGATCTTCTCCGAGATCTACGGCAGCTACTTCAAGGCCGTTGCCGCCATCCTCGCCCAAGCTGTCGAGGGCGGGCTGACGGAACAGAAGCTGACCCGCACCGTGCTGGAGAACGCCTTCGGCGAGAGTCTGGTTACAATCCCTGCAAAGCTGAAGGACGGGAGCTGGCCCCTGCTGACGGAAGGCTTCAGTACTCCCCTGCAGCACAGTCCGTACCTTCCGCTTACAACGCTGGAAAAGCAGTGGATGAAAGCGCTGCTGCTCGACCCGCGCATTCAACTGTTCAGCCCTTCCGAGGACGGCCTGGAGAATGTGGAGCCGCTCTTCACACCGGAAAAGTTCGTCTACTTTGACCGGTATTCCGACGGAGATGACTTTTCCGATCCGCAGTATGTCGAACATTTCCGCACGATCCTTCAGGCAATGCACGAAAAGCGCAAGTTGCGCATTCAGTTTCACGGTCACCG
Source organism: Oscillospiraceae bacterium (assembly GCA_017448455.1). Taxonomy (GTDB): domain Bacteria; phylum Bacillota; class Clostridia; order Oscillospirales; family Oscillospiraceae; genus Limivicinus. The sequence continues at coordinate 1,872 of JAFSLL010000166.1, forward strand.
CGGTACCCGGCAGAACTATTTCTGCATCCCGTACAGGATGGAGTATTCTTCCAAGGACGACAAATTCCGCCTGATCACGGGATTCAAGGGCAGGCCGCTGACAGTCAATCTCTCCCGCATGGACTCGGTGGAACTGCTCGGTTCCTGGGACGAGGACGAATACGTGCTTCCGCATGAGCGGGAGGAAACACTGGTCATGGAATTGTACGACGCCCGGAACGCCCTGGAACGCGTTATGCTTCACTTTTCTGATCTCGAGAAAGAGACCGAACGGATCGGCGACCGGCGCTACCGCATTACGCTGAAGTACCGGCAGGGAGATGAGACGGAAATTCTGATCCGCATCCTCTCCTTCGGCCCGGTGCTGAAAGTAACTGTGCCTGAGAGTATCGTCTCCCAGATCCGCGAACGCCTTGCCAGACAGGCCGCGCTGGAACAAAAATAAACTGCAAGTATAACAAAAAGCTGCGAATTTCTTTGAAAACGGAGAGTTCGCAGCTTTTTTTCCATGAAAAGGCCATTCCGAGGTGATATTTTATGCTTGTGAAAAGCACGAACAGCAATCCATATTCATACAACTCTTAATTGTACTGGAAAAACGCGTGCTTTGGGAAAGGTACCAACAGCAACAAAGAAGCAAGCTTTGTGGTTAAGCAGCGTACTGAA
>JAFSLL010000167.1 GCA_017448455.1 Oscillospiraceae bacterium
AGGGATCCGGCGACTGCGGTCGCTGGGTACTTGTCTTTTCAGTCGCTGCAGGCAGCGCCTTCAAAGACAAGTCATGCCATTATCATACATCCTTCAGCGGTATTTTTCTACCCGTCCGTGTCCACTTTTATGATAGCATCAAACTTAGAAAGAAACCGGAAGTATCCTGCGGGATCTTCCGGTTTCCTATAGGCGCGATATCATTTCAGATTTCTGGTGGCTTCGACCAGACAGGCATATGCGTCCGGACGCTGCTTGCGGACATAGGCAAGCTTTTTATACTGATCCCCCTCAAGCCGTTCAGAGATATAACTATCCGGATGTTCTATTTTTCTGAACGGGTTTCCGGAGAGCAGGCACGAAGCAAGATACATGACTTTACAGGCCTTCCAGGTCGCATCATCAGTGTTGTAGCCGCTCAGGAGGATATGGTTCCTCAGCGATTTTATGCCGCGGAGATATTCCGCATAGTCATCCTTGTCGATGGTTCCCCTGCTGATAATGCTGACACAGGCACGGATGGTATCCAGGAGGACATCTTCTCTGCTCCAGGCTTCTCCGCGGAAAGCGGTCTCATCCATAACTGCTGTATCGTATGTCCTGGAAAACATTTCAAAGTCAGTCACATAGTCGGAGAGAGTAGCCGTATCAAACAGCTGCTTTGCAATCTCCAGCTCCTTATTTGTGCCCAAAAGTACCCCGGTGGTGTGAGGCGCGAAAGCGGTCAGCTTATCGCCAAGCATACAATCCGCTGTAGGGACTTCCACAGTAAGGTTTTCCCCTGAAGTCAGAAGAAGGTCGTTACGGATCTCTTTCTGCACGGTCTGTGCATAGGGAAGATGGGAGAACACCACATCCAAAAGGATATAGAATTCTGTATTTCTTACGGGAGAAAAGTAGGTGAATTTGAAGTGCCTCTTTACGATCCCGTTTTTGCCTTTGCGGACATCTTCTTCCTTGTTGAGGAAGGGGAAGATCCGGGAGGCTTTATCGATATAGTCGTCTACATCGGTTCCTGGTTCTACCAGAATATCTATGTCGGTGGACAGCCTTGCCGGCTTTTCCAGAATCAGCATCAGGCTGGTTCCGCCTTTGAAGCAGAAGGGCATTCCGACACTTTTGATTGCTTCCAGCAGGCCGAAGGCATACAGGGCTCTCTCAATCAGGCCCGGATCGGAGACGTATTTCTTCTGCAGTTCCCGGATGTAATCAAGCTCGTAAACTCTTTTGTCGATCATTTGTCGTTCTCCAGAACAATGCGAGTTTCTTCATGAATAAAATCACGGATGACTTTTTCGATGCCCCGGCGGCGGGCATAACGGAACATTTTCCCCTGATTGATGTTGTACTTCTGAAAGGCAGCCTCGTAAATGGCGCGGTATTCCGAACGAGAAAGGATAGAGCCGGAGATTCCCCGGCCAAACAGGTCTGCAAGAAGCTTTTCAAGTGATGCCTGCCGGTACTGTCCATATGGCGGCGGAGCCTCGGAAATCAGTTTGCGGACAATGATGGTTTCATCGCCGGCATATTTGTAATATTCATCCAGGCTTGGATTGTGAAGCACATGCGGATACCGGTCAAAAAGCAGGTTGAAGATGCTTTCGTCCAGCATGTTTTCAACTTCAATAAAAATGGTATTCTTCGCCAGCAGATGATTTACAAACTCATTCATCTGATACAGTTCCCATACCTGGAAATCCACCAACGGGTAATTCTCCCGGATCAGGGCGACTATATCCCGGGCAGTTTCTGACAATTCATAAGAGTAATCTTTTCTGGCGGAGTGGACAAAACGCCCTCTGCTTACTCTGGAGATTTCTCCGGAATCACATTTCTTCTTCAGAATGCTGTAAATGGTGGATCTTCCGATTCTCGGCACTCCTTTCTGAAGAGCGTCCGCAAATTCTCCGGTCGTAAAGGAAGGGTGATTCTCTATAAACTGCTCTGCTGTCATTTTCAATTCCATCACCTCCGTACTTTCGGCAAAAAATCTTCAAAATTGCCAAAAGTCCAAAGATAAGATATATCATATCGCCCCAAAAGTCAATAGACATTCGGCAATACCACGAAAAATTGCCGAATGTCCAAATCAAATCATCTCTTGAATATCTGAAAAGCACATCTTAAAAACAGTTCCCGATTTGAAATACACACATATCCTGTAACATTATACCGTTGCACTTTCTCATGTAGCTAAAAAGTTGATCAGAATCATTTATACCCTACAGACAAATAATATTTCTTTTAGTTACGATCGTTGCCGCTAAAACGATCATGACTCCATATCTCAACTGAGCTGTATTTCTTGCACATCCAGCTCAGCGTTAGCATGCCTGCTTTTCTTTAACTATTTTTAATTCAGGGGGCTTGACTTTTAATAGTTAGTGTTCTTTTGACTCATTCGCTTGGGAAAACGAGTCAAAAGAACCGTCCCCGTGACTCCATCCTTCAGCGGTATTTTTCTACCCGTCCGTGTCCACTTTTATGATAGCATCACATAGGCGCCGGACAAGAGCAGCGGCAAACGCAGGCAATCTATTCAGATCTGCTACGATCTGGTAGGGTTTATCCCTTTGGATGAACTGATGAAACAGGAAACGGCATGACCCGAAAGTCATGCCGTCCCTGCAAAACAATATAAAACTGTCTTACGACCCCCGCCCTCGAGCAGGCGGGTATTTGTTTTTATAGTTTCTGTTATCAGTTTGCCAGGATGTCCGCGATCTCTGCCGCAGCGGCGTTCAGGGCATCCTCCACGGAGGACTGGCCGTAGTAGGCGCTCTGGACGGCCGTTGCCCACACATCCAGGGCGCGGGTGATCTCGGGATGCGCCGGGAGGGTCAGTTCCGCACAGTCGCCCATGGTCTTGACGACCTCCAGATACTGGCCTTCATACTCGCCATAGCCGTTGATGAGAGCGATGACGCCTTCATCCTCCCAGGCGGACTGGCGCACGGGTTCCATGCTGCCCAGCAGGTGCTGCTTGATCATGGTGTCCTTGGAGGTCAGGTACTTGAGGACTTGCCAGGCCTCGTCCTTGTGTCGGGAAGCGGAGTTCATGCTCATGGACCAGACCCAGGTGGAGGCGGAGCGGGTACCGTCCGGGCCCAGCGGGGTGACGGCGTAGCCGACGTCGTCGCTGATCATGGACTGCTCGGGATCCTCATAGACCGCGGTGAATCCGTCAGCCTCGTTGAAGCTGAACACATACTGGCCGGACGCGAAGCCCTGCTCGGCCTCGTAGAAGGTGAACTGGCCGGCGCCGTCCGGGGAGCCCTCCTGGATCATCTTGACGAAGATCTCGGTGGCCTCGATGCTGGCCGGGCTGTTGACCGCCACATTGCCGTTTTCATCCACCATGGTCACGCCATAGGACTGAAGCATGGTGCCGAAGGTGAGGTAGGTCAGATCCCAGTACTTGTCGAAGCGGGTGACAACCGGGTACATGGGCATGCCGTTGTCGTCGGAGAGTCCGGGCTCGGCCGCGAGTCTGGAGACGCAGTCGGCAAGCTCCTCATAGGTGGTCGGGACGGCCATGTTGTACTTGGCGAGCACGCTGGGGCGATAGCCGAGCATATAGGTCTCGAACATCAGGGGCAGGCAGTAGAGATTGCCCTCGCCGACGCCGCCCAGCTTCTCGCCGGTCCAGCGGCCGGCGTTGAGGATGCCGGGGATGAAGTCATCCAGATCCCACTCCGCCTCGGTCTTCTCTGGGTCGGCGATGTAGGCATCCAGCGGCTCAACCCAGCCGCCGGCGATGTACTGCCAGTTATACACCGGGGATGTCATGAACAGGTCGTAGGTGCCGGAGCCGGAAGAGAGGTCGGTGAGGAGCTTCTCGAACGCGGAGCTCTCCTCCAGCACCTCACAGTTGACGTGAATGCCGGTTTCCGCCTCGAAGTCCTTGACCTGCTGCGCGATGATATCCGCGATTGCCGTGGAAACACAGAGAATGTTGACCGTGCCGGTTTCTTTCGCCTGTTCCGCCGGGGCGGAGGCGGCGTCGGACGCCGGCGCGGCTGTCTGCCCGCAGCCGGCCAGAACCGAGCCGCACAGGCAGAGGACCAGAACCATTGCCAGAACCTTTTTCATTGTTTGCCTCCTGTCAGTTAAGATTTTATAGCATTGAGCGCAGCTCAAATACTTCATTCATAAAGGCGCGGAGCGCTGCGGGGTCGGTCGGGGCTGCCATGGAGTGCGGGTTCTTGACCGAGACGCCGAGGATGGCGCCGTCGGCCAGGCGCAGGAGCTCGCGGCAGTTTTGCGCATTGATGCCGCTGCCGATCAGGACCGGGAGCGAGGAGCCCTGACGGATCATCTCGATCTCCTCCGGCCGGGTGGGATCGCCCGTGCGGAAGCCGGTCGCGATCAGGGCGTCGGCATCGAAGAAGGCCACGTCGGTCGCCTGCTCCGGGATCGGGCGATCGGCCACGATGGCGTGGCTGCCGTGCTTGACGTGGACATCCGCCAGAATCCGGATATCCTCCGCCTCGATCATCGCGCGGTAGCGCAGGGCGGTGCCGGAGGCGCCCTCCACGAAGCCCTCGTTGGCGATGTAGGCGTTGGCCCACTGGTTGACGCGGACAAAGTCGCCGCCGAAGGCCTTGGCCGCCGCGATGGAGTGCTTCGCGGCGTTGGCGACCACGTTCACGCCGACCGGCATGGCGCCGACCTCGCGTTTGATCCGCTCGCCGATGACCGCGATGCAGGCGGCGGTCTCCGGGCCGAGGTATTCCGACTTCACAAAGGGGATGTCGCCGGCATTCTCGATCAGGAGCGCGTCCACGCCGCCCTCCTTCAGCTTCACCGCCTCGTTGACCGCGTAGTCATAGACATCCTCCAGGCGGTAGTGCCGGAACTTCGGGGATCCGGGCAGCGGCAGCGAATGGACCATGCCGATGATCGGCTTTTTTACGGAAAACAGTTCGTCAAGTATCATCTTTTCCCCCATTTCTTCACGCGTCAATGTGCCAGATCTTCATGGCGTTTTCCCGGAACACCTTTCTCAGCTGCTCCTCGTTCAGGCCGATGGAGCAGAGCTTCTGTTTCTCCACCGCGGTCGACTGATAGGGACCGTCAGAGCCGTAGGTGACCCGGTCCGCGGAAACCTCGTTGATGAAGATTTTGATATCGTACGGGAAGGCCTGCGCGATGTCCACATAGATGTTGTCGTTGCGCTGCGCGGCGAGGATCGCCTCCCAGAGGTAGAGGTGCATGCCGGTGTGGGCCAGCACGACATTGACTTTGGGGAAGTTCTCGGCGGCGACCGCCTGCAGGGAGGGGAGGTCGCGCGGGGCGTCGCCGGAGTGGAAGAGCACGGTCAGGTTGTACTCCTCCGCCTTCTCCATGAGATAGCCCATGACCTTCATGTCGTTCGGGCGGTAGAAGTCGTAGCCCGCCACGAGTTTCAGACCGCGGCAGTTCCAGTCCTTCACATACTTGTCGATGAGGGCGCAGGTGTGCTCCTTCCCGAAGGTGGGGTTGATGCGCGCCGCGCCGATGATGCGGTCGGGGTACTTCTTCACGGCCTCGCCGACCTGCATGTTCGCCTTGTCATAGTCCGCGTCCCAGGGCGGGGACATCACCCGGTCGTGCGGGAAGAGCACGCCGTGTGAGGCGTTCTCCTCGTCCAGGTAGCGGATGACCGTGTCCGGCTCCCCAGTGATCATGTAGGGCGCGCAGGTGGCGCTGGCAACGTGGGGATCGGTGCCATAGTGGATGTGCGTGTCGATGATTTTCATATCAAGCATAGAGCAAGTCTTCCTTTCCTGCCGATTTGATGCGTTCCAGTGCGCCTTCCCAGTCCGGCAGCCTGGTCTGGCATCCAAAGTCCTCGATCACAAAACTCGAGGCCGCCGCCCCGAGGAGGGCCGCCCGCGCCGGCGGGAAGCCGCGCAGCAGGGCGGAGACGGTGCCCGCGACGAAGGCGTCCCCCGCCCCCGTGGGGTCTGTCACCTGGGGCGCGGGCACGACGGGGACTGCGGCGGCGCCGTCCGGGGTGATGACCCAGGCGCCCTCCGCGCCGCAGGTGATAAACAGGGCCCTGAGGCCGAAGCGCGTAAACAGATCCGCCTCGGCGCCGGCCAGCTCGAGCAGGCGGCCGTACTCGCTGCGGTTCATGAACAGGAGATCCGCCAGGCGGAGGAAGTCTTCCCAGAGGGGGTTGCGGTCGCCCACCATGCCGCTCAGGACGACCGTGCCGCCGGCGTCCTTCGCGGCCTCCGCCGCCCGCAGCGTATACGGGGAGAAGGCCTCGCAGATTACGGTACAGGCGGCGTCGGCGAACCATTCCTCCCGGATCATCTCCGGGGACTGGCGGGCCGCGGCGCCCTGCTGGGTGATGCAGAAGCCGCCGCCGTCCGGGGAAAAGCAGTTGTAGTTGTGGCCGCTCAGCAGGTCCGGGAGGATCGTCACGCCGCGCAGGTCCACGCCCAGCTTCCGCAGGTGCGCCCCGTAGCCGGAGCTCTCAAAGTCGCGGCCGGCAACCGTGACGAAACGGACCCGGCTGCCCATCGCCGCCGCGACCGCCGCGATGTTGCCGCTGCAGTCGCCGAAGAAGACCTCTCCGGCGGGGACGCTCCCGGGCAGGGTGCGAACCGTCTCCCCATCCGCGGGGAGGCTTTCCATCGCGAGGAAGTGGTCCAGAAGGCCCCAGGCCCCCACGACCGTGAGAAGGCTGTTTCCGCTCATTTGACCGCCCCCATCGTGAGTCCCTTGACGAGGAACTTCTGGGCGAAGACCGCAATGCAGACGCCGGGCAGCGCGGAAATGACGGCGCAGGCGGCCATCTCGCCCCATTTGATCTGGTCAAAGGTCATGGTCTGGAGGATGCCCATGGTGACCGGCATGGTGGAGCCGCCGGACATGATGAGCCCGAAGAGGAGGTTGTTCCAGCTGTAGATGAAGGAAATGATCATGGCGCTGCCGATGCCCGGCTTCACCACGGGCAGCACGATCCGGACGAAGATGGTCCAGACGTCGGCGCCGTCCAGCATGGCGGCTTCCTCCAGGGCCTTCGGCACATCCCGGAAGAAGCCCATGGAGATCCAGATCGTCAGGGGGAGCGTGATCAGCTGGTGGACGAGGATCATGCCGACGAAGGTATCGTAGAGGCCGAGCTTCTTATAAATGGAGTACAGGGACAGCAGCACGGCGAGTTCCGGCGCGAAGCGGTAGCTCATGAAGTTGGAGGCGATGCTGCGGTTGGCCTTCGTGTCGTTGCGCGCCAGCACGTAGGCGGCAGGCAGGCCGAGGATCAGGGAGAGCAGGACCGCGCCGAAGGAGATGATGCAGGAGTTGAGCACATAGCGGATGAAGTCCGGCGTCGCGGTCAGCTCTTTCAGGCTCCTGCCGCCGAGGAGGACGTTCCGGTAGTTCTTCAGGGTCGGCGTGAACGTGAACTTGGGCGGGTAGGACACAATGTCCTTGAAGTCCTTCAGGGACATCATCAGGATCCAGTACAGGGGGAAGAGCACGATCACGAGCAGAAGCGCGTAGCACAGATAGCGCAGGATGGTCTGCGCTGGGTGTCTTTTCAGGCTTTTCAAGTTGCTCCTCCTTTCCTCACATGTCCGCGGCGCTCCGGTTCCAGGCCTTCAGCAGGAAGGAACTGACCAGAAAGGCGATGATCCAGAGCGTGAAGATGATGCTCTCCGCCGTGCCGATGTTCGACCAGCGGAAGGCCTCTTCGTAGGCCAGAATGTTCAGGGTTCGCGTGGCGTTCATCGGGCCGCCCTTCGTCGTGGAATAGATGAGCTCGAAGGCCTTCAGCGAGTCGCAGATGCGAAAGAGCATGGTCAGGATGAAATACTTCTTCATCCAGGGGATCTTGAGATAGAGGAACTGCTCCAGGCCGGAGGCACCGTCAATGCGGGCGGACTCGATGATGTCCTCCGGCAGGGACTGGACCCCGGCGAGCAGGATGATGGACGTGAAGGGCAGATAGACCCAGGTGTCCATCAGGATCAGCGTGAAGAGCGCCGTCTTCAGGCCGGTCAGCCAGGTTCCCGGCGCGACCCCGATAAGGGAGAGCAGGTAGTTCACCACGCCGGAGGAGGGCTGGAGCATGGTCTTCCACATCAGGCTGGAGACGATCGGGGGGATCAGCAGCGGGAAGATAACGACGGTGCGCATGAAGGTCTGCGCGCGTGACTTGATGTCCAGCAGCGCCACCACCAGCATGCCCATGACCAGCTGCAGCGCCATCGCGCAGACCGTGTAGACGAGCGTGTTGCGCAGGCTGATCCGGAAGGTCTGGTTCCGGAAGTTGGCAATGTAGTTGCGGAGGAACACGAAGCGGTAGGTGGACTCGTACAGCTTGCTGTCCGTCATGGAAGTGAAGACGCCGATCAGGAAGGGAACCATGATCCCGATCAGGGCAATGACAGAGGGAAAAAGCATCAGCTTCAGAATCAGTTCGTTCTTTTGCTTTGTCCCGAGGGAGCGCGGCTTTCCGGATGACGGCAAAGGCTTCCCCTCCTTTCTTATGGGTTCTTGTGAATTGTATGTTTATTTTTTCGATACAAAACAGACAAAATCGAACATTTGTGTCTATAATTTGGTTAGAGTATACAATATGTCGGGTGGGCTGTCAAGAAACTATTGAGCTATTTTTAACAAGTCGAGTTTTGAGCGCTGTGGCGGGGTGGCCCGGGGGCGTGCTCGCGGGGCGTCCCGGGGCGTGTGCGGGGCGGGACCTCAGGCGGTGGGGGCGATGATCAGGCGGTGGCCATGCTTTCGGCAGTTGCTGACAAACTCCGGGCTGACCCCGTCGTCGGTCACCATGGCATAGAGATCACGCAGGGAGGCGGTCTGCAGGAAGCCGCTGTCGCCGATCTTGCTGCTGTCCGCCAGGAGGATCGTCCGCTTGGAGCGGTGCATGATCTGGCGCTTGGATTTGTATTCGTCGACGCTCTTCGTCGTGATCTGGCCGTCGACCGTGATCTGGGAGACGCCGATGAAGGCGGTGTCGAACACCATCCGCTCATACATGTCCTCCGCGAATACGCCGGTGCAGGCGCCCGTCGACTTGTTCAGCTCGCCGCCGATGCAGATCACCTTAATGCCGGTGCGCGTCATCAGCTCCATCGCGGTGTAAATGGTGTCGGTGACCGCCACAAAGCTGTGCTCGTTGGTCAGCTTCCTGGCCAGGCAGTAGGCGCTGGTGCTGGAGTCGAAGAACACCTTCTCTCCGTTCTGGACAAACCGCAGCGCGGCACGCGCGATGGCCTCCTTCCGGTCGAGGTTGTCCATGATCCGCACCGCGTAGGGGTCTTCGCCCGTGGACGAGCCGGCCGGCAGAATGGCACCGCCGTGGGAGCGGATCACTCTCTTCTTCGCCGCCAGCTCGTTCAGATCGCGGCGGATCGTCATCTCCGTCACGTCGAAGACGCGGCAGAGCTGAGAGACCTCCACAAAGCCGCTGCTGTTGAGGATATTGAGAATTGCCTGCTGGCGCTCTTCTTTCATCATGGCTGCGATTCTCCTTTTCCGGGTTCCGGCGCGTTTCTTATCTGTCCTTTCAGTATACCATCTGGCAGGCGGTGAGTCAAAAGAAAAACTGTCCGAGGGAAAATGTGTCAAGAGAACCGTCCCCTTGACACACAGAAATGCATGTCCTTTTTTTGCATGAACCGTCCCGTGACTCTGACCGAGGGAAGATTTTTGGACAGGGTTTGGTGTATAATCGGAAGTGGAGTCACGTGGCTGAGTCACGTGGGGACAGGGCTTCAGACTCACCTGACGGCGAGTCAAGATGACCCCTAAAGGACTAACGCACAGCGTGTCGCAGTCCCCAGTGACTCAGGAAAGGAGGAGGATTGATGGCAACGGTGATCCCGATGAGTTTTCCGGAGTACCTGCGCAGGGTGCGCGGGGACCGCTTCCGGGAGCTGCTGGAAGCGCATGTGCGCAGTCACCCGTGGGACCTGCCGGCGGACTGCGCGCCGGAGGAGCGGCGTCCGGTCACGGCGAAGGTGGTGCGGACGGAGCTGGTGATCGATGAGGAGAAGGACCTGGTCCGGACGCGCAGGGGCCTGCCCTGCATGCTGGAGGCCGACCTCGTCGTGCGCGGGGTCTGGCGGACGGAGGGCGGGTATAAGGAGGCGCTGTACTACTTCCGCTACTTCCTCGACGTGCGGTATACGGCGGAGTTTCTGCTGCGGGGCTGCGAGGGCCGGCCCGACCCGAGGCGCGCCTGCTACGGGCCGCTGATCATGCCGGAGGAGCGGATGGACGCGACGACGATGCCCACGGACCCGCACCTCATCCCTTGCCTGAAGAAGGAGGATTACCCCGGGACGGCGAGGCGGGTGCTGGCGCGCTGGATCCCGGACGCCTTCCGGAACCGCCCCCTGATCCCGATCTATCTGGCACAGCAGATGGGGCTGCGGGTGCGGGAGGTCCGCTTTGAGGCGGGCTCGAAGGCCGCAGGGAAGATCTTCTTCCGGCGGCAGCGGATCCTGCTGCGTGCGAGGGACGGCAGCGTGTACGAGGAGGAGGCAAGGCCCTTCACGGTCTACCTGAACCGGGACCTCTGCCGGAGCGACCGGGATCAGAGGCTGACGCTGCTGCACGAGTGCGCGCACCTGTACCTGGCGCTCCCATTCTTTATGCTGCAGGCCATGGCGGGCACGGAGGTTCCGGAGGCCTGCTGCCGCCGGACGGAGCTGCGGCAGCCCCTCGGGCCGGCGGACTGGATGGAGCTGCAGGCGCGCAAGCTCCCGGCCTACCTGCTGATGGAGGAGGAGCGGACGCGCAGGCGCTGCGAGGAGGATCTGCAGCGCCGCGGCGGGGTGCGCAGCCCGGAGAACATGCGAGAACTGACGGAGACGCTGATGAAGCGCTTTCTCGTGTCGCGGAGCATGGCGCGCCTGCGCCTGATCGAGCTGGGCTACCCCGAGGCGGAGGGCGTGTTCTGCTATGTGGACGGGCACGCGGTGCCGGACTACGGCTGCGCCGGAGCCTGGGAGCCGGGGCGCAGCTATGTGATCTCCTTCGGGGAGCTGAGCCGCCTGTACAGCGCAGACCCCGCCATTCGAGGGCTGCTGGACAGCGGGGCCTTTGTCTACGCGGAGGGGCACCTCTGCCGCAATGAGGCGGTCTATGTGCAGCTGCGGCCGGGGCGCTCCCCCGCCCTGACGCCGGCAGCGCGGGAGCGGGTGGACGAGTGCTGCGTGGCCTTCACGGCGGAGGGCGGGCGGCTGCCGGGCCTGCGCCTGGAGGGCGCGTGGGCCGCCCGGACGGAGGAGGACAGGCTGCACTACCGCCTGCCGAAGCCGGACCTCAGCCCCGGGACGGTGGCCTGGGACCGGGACAAGGCGCTCTTCCTCGAGAACGCCCGGCTCTGGGACGAGATGCGCCGGGAGCTGGACAGCGCCCGCAGCCCGAAGGAGGCGGTCAACCTGCTGCGGAAGAGGAAGGGGCTGAGCTGGGAGAGCCTGGCGCTGGAGATCGGGGTATCGCGCCCGACGCTGGACGGCTGGCTGAAGGGAAACGAACTGTCCCTGCCGCATCTGGCGGCGATCTGCGTGGGGCTGCGCCTGCGCGGGGATGTGGGGCAGCGGCTGCTGGAGGTCTGCGAGTGCCGGACGCGGCGGAACCCGAACGCGGCCGTGTACCTGAGCATGATCCAGTTCGCGATGCTGATGTCGGTGGAATACTGCAACGATGTGCTGGCGCAGGCGGGGCTGCCGCCGCTGCACCAGGGCGCGGCGTGAGGATGAGTCACGGGGACACTAACTATTAAAAGTCAAGCCCCCTGACACACACGTGGAAAACTGGGCAAGATATGACGTTTGTTTAACACCGGGGAGCGAGAGCTCTATTGCCGCCCGTGACTCATCCGAGCGGAGCGTACCGGCAGCAGCCCCACTGGGAGTTGTCCCTGGTGGGATTTCTGCGTCTTTTTCGTCTCTTCTCTTCAAAAATGTTCCGACTGAAGTTAACTCATAGTTAAGTTGCATTTAATTCTGCCGGATAGTATAATGAAATTAGTGAAAAATTCACAAAAACAGAAGGAAGGAAAAAGAAAAATGAAAAGGATTCTGTCAGTTCTCCTGATCGCCGCAATGCTTCTGTCCCTGGCCGCCTGCGGCGGCGGTACTTCGGAGCAGGCGGCTTCTCCCGCGAAGGAAGAAACAGCTTCTGTTTCGCTCTCCCCCGCGGAAGGCATATTGCTGGAAGGAGAGACCCTTCAGCTATCGGCGGAAGGGAGCGGGTCCGGGTTTGTATGGACATCCTCTGACCCGGCTGTCGCGTCGGTCAGCGAGGGCGGCCTTGTCACGGCCGTGTCCGCCGGTGAGGCGACCATTACGGTATCTCTGTCAGGCAACGAAGCGGCAACGGCAAGCGCGGCAATTCAGGTCGGACGTCATGTCAGCGCGCTGGAAGCCGGGCAGAAGGAAGTCACCCTGCTTCTGGGAACCGATCAGGCAGAGCTTGCGGCGGATGTTACTGTCGTACCGGATGACGCCGCGTATCGGGAAGTGGCGTGGGAAAGCTCCGATCCGTCGGTTGTCACCGTTGACGCAGCCGGCAGGCTGCACGCGGTCGCGGCCGGCAGCGCGGTCGTAACCGCGCGGACAACGGAACCGGGCGCGGACATCAGCACGGACATCAGCGTAACGGTGCTGCAGGGGGTAACCTCGATCAGCCTGAGCGAGACGGAACTCATGCTTCCCGCAAAGGCCACACAGGCGCTTGCGCTCAGCGTGCTCCCGGAGGACGCGGAGGACCGTACGGTTACCTGGAGTTCTTCTGACGAAAATGTCGCGACGGTGGACAGCGCCGGAAAGGTGACGGCGGTCGGCGGCGGTACCGCGTCGATCACCGCCACGGCCAATGACGGAGGCGGGGCCTCTGCCTCGTGTGCGGTGACGGTCGTCGTCAGCATCAAAAGCATGAAAATGACCGAGGCAAAGGGCGCGGTTCTGCAGGGCGGACCGGAAGAACTGACCCATCTGCAGCTGGAGTATGCGGTCACGCCGGAAGACGCGACGTATAGAGGCGCGGTCTGGAGCAGCTCCAACGAGGCGGTCGCGACCGTGGACGAAAACGGTGTCGTAACCGCGGTCGCACCCGGTACCGCGGTGATCACGGCGGTCTCGGATGACCCGACGGCAAACGGAAAAGTGAAGACGACCTGCACCATCACGGTCGGTGCAGCAATCCAGGATCTCGCGCTGGCGGATACCCCCGCCCGCCTGGAAAAGGGAAAATCCGTCCGGATCGGCGTGACCCTGACGCCCGCGAAGGTGTACAACTCCAAGCTTTCCTGGGTCAGCAGCAATGAGAACGTCGTGACGGTGGACGCGAACGGAACTGTACGCGGGACCGGTGTCGGCGAGGCAACTGTCACCTGCGCGACTACAGACGGCACCAACCTCTCCGCCACGAAGAGCTTTACCGTCTATCAGCCGGTCACCTCGCTGAAGGCGAGCGATTCAAAAGTGCTGCTCTTCGCAGGCCAGACCAAGACGGTGTCTGCCGCCGCGATGCCCGAAGACGCGACGGACAAGAGCGTAACCTGGTCCAGCAGCAAGGACTCTGTCGCGACGGTCTCTGAGGACGGAACGATCCGCGCGGTCGGACAGGGCACCGCTGTGATCACGGCGACAGCCAAGGACGGCAGCAACAGAACCTGCAAGATCGCCGTAACCGTTGAGCCGGCTCTCCCCATTACCGTGACCAGTCTCGGCTTTGGCATCTATAACGGGAACCTGCTTGGCATTACGGTTCAGAACTACTGCAAGACGCTTGCCATCCGGAACTTTGATTTTGACATTGTGCTGTACGACTATCTGAACCAGCGCCTGAACACCTCCGGCAGCTACAGTCTCGGCAGCGACGAGACGATTCCCGCGGGTGGAAGCAAGACGATCAAGAGAACCATGTCGGGTGTGTCACAGAGCTCGAAAGTCGTGATTACCATCACGGGTGTCGTGTTCTATGACGGTACCTATTACACGATCCCTGCGTCCCAGCGGGAGACCTGGACCTTCTCGCGCTGAGGGTGAAGGATGAAATAAGCGAACTGCATCATCGCGCAAGGGGCGCTGTCTCGTTTGAGACAGCGCCCCTTTTGCGTCATGGCGGCGTGAGGCGCGGGGAGCAGGGTGTGTCAAGAGAACCGTCCCCCTGACACAGACACAGACGCGGTGCGGTACGCGCTCGAGCGGGTGATGAACAGGTATCGGAGTAACGCGTAAAAAATCCCGTGGCTGCTGCCACGGGATTTGATGCTTTATGAAGTTGTCCGGCTCAGCCGAAGAGCTCGGCGAGGCGGGAGAACTGCACCGAGGCGCCGATGCTGTCCAGCAGATCCGTGCCGGCCGGGACCGTGATCTCGCCCTGATTCCAGCTCACCGTCAGCGTCACGTCCTGGCGCTCCGCCAGGGCTTCGAACACCATGCGCGCGAAGCTCAGCCAGCCGCCGGCGTCCACCGTGACCGTGCCGTTTGCCGGGGCAGCGTTGATCTGATCCACGACCTTGCGGTTGAAGCGCAGCCACGCGTCGTCAACTTCGCCATCGCCTGCGGGGGCAGGGGCCGGGGGATCAATGGGTTCCGGTTCGGGCTGCGGTTCCGGCTCGGGTTCGGGTTCCGGCTCGGGCTTCGGTTCGGGTTCCTCCTCAGCCTTCTTGCCGGTGAGAAGGAGCTTCACGTTCTTCAGCAGGTTGGAGAAGGTCAGGGTCCAGCCGCCGGTCTCGTCCCCTTCCGCCGTCATATCGCCGCTGTCCGCGTCCAGCGTGGGCTTGTCCAGCGTATAGCCCTCAGACGGGGTGACCTTGACGCTGCCGGAAGCGCCTTCCTTCAGATAGTCTTTCTCCTCATACTCCGTGAAGCCGGTCTTGTCCGATACCGCTGCGTTTTCCGTCTCGATTTCTACGCCGTAGTACTGATTCTCGACCTTGCCATTACCCGTGTTTGTCACTTCGCCGCCGTAGTTGTTCGTGACGGTGCCGTAGTTTTTTTCAACTGTGCCGCTGTTGTTTGTAATCGTTGTATCGCTGTTGTTTAGATTGACAGTGCCGCTGTTGTTCTCTATACTGCCGTTCCAGTTAGTATCAACCGTGCCGGTGTTGTTCTTTATATTCTTTCGATTAAATTCTACCTTTCCCGCATTGTCCGTGATCTCGCCTCTATTATTACTTATCCATCCGCTCGCAGTATTCTCTTTTACGGTGCCTTCATTGCCGGCATAAAAACTATTATCTGCCTCGCCGCCGATCTTGCCTTCGTTTTTCTCCACCACGCCGCTGGCCGAGTTAAAGATGATCTTGCCGTCTTTCCCGTTGGTCCCGACCGTGCCAGTGTTGCTCGGTCCGTAACCAATACCGCCGTATTCATCGACGTAGGTCGTGCCGATCGTGCCGTTGTTGGTGTCGACCCTGCCGTTGTTTTCCATGATATCGCCGGTGTTGGTCGTGACCTTGCCGGCGGCTTTGTCGCCTGATGCGGCCTCGTTGGTGACGATCAGGCCTTCGTTTTTCGTCACCACGCCGCCGGCATGGTTGGTCGTGACCTCTCCGGCAGGAAATAAGGCATTACCGGACTGATTGAAGCCCACCGTGCCGTAGTTGTCCGTTATCTTTCCGCCGAGACAGTTATCCTCGATAATATTGTTGTTGGTAGCGATCTCGCCATTGTTTAGCATGATATCACCGTTGTTTGTCGTGACCTCGTTCCAGTTGTTTTCAATAATATTGTTGTTGGTCGTGACCGTGCTGTCGTTATCTATAATTGTACCCTGGTTGTCATTAATCGGAGCATGATTGTTCTCGATCTTGGCATAGTTGACGTCTATGATATCAAAATTTTCTTCTTTATTCTCGTGATTGTCCTCCGCAAGGGCGGTGGCCGGGAGCAGCGAGGTGAGCAGGATGACCGTGAGCAGAAGCGCCGTCAGCACGCGCGCCGTTTTCCTGTATTTCATGTGATCCGTTCCTTTCTGTATGAATTCCCGTTTCTGAATTAAACATATCATGATTTTTATCAAAACGCAAGCGCCATTTGGACACTTTATGCGTTTTTGTATGGCGTGCGGACCCGGGCCGGAGGAATCCGAACGCGGCCGTGTACCTGAGCATGATCCAGTTCGCGATGCTGATGTCGGTGGAATACTGCAACGACGTGCTGGCGCAGGCGGGGCTGCCGCCGCTGCACCATGGCGCGGCGTGAGGAATTTTTCCCCTAGTCCTGCGGGAAGGGGAAGATTTGGCGGAGAAATAAAAGAGAAACGTGCGGGAAAAAGAGAATATCCGGGGAAATGGGGAGGTTTTTCCCGTTTTCCGTTCTTTATTTCAGCAGGACTTGGGTCCTGCTGATTTTTTCTGCCCTTCTGCTATGATACGGCACGAAGAGAGACGGAGGGAGGCGGTTTCATGGCGGAGGAAGGCCGGCGGCCGCCCCTGGCGACCGAGGAGGAGGCGGCGCTGTTTCTGACGGCGGTCATGCGCGGCACGCTCGCCGGCGGGCGGGAAGCGACGGTCGGGGATCGGCTGAAGGCCTGCACCACCCTGCTGCGGCTCTACGAGGAGCGCGGGCCGGGCAGTACGGCCGGCGAGCGCGAGCAGGCGCTGGCCGCGGCGGCGGAGCGCATCGGCGCGAGCATCGCCCCCGCCTTCGCCCCGGTGCTGGGCGACGTGCTGGCCCACGGCCACACGCACTACGACATCGCCGGCGGGCGCGGGAGCATGAAGAGCAGCTTTGTGTCGCTGGCGGTGGTGTACCTGCTGCTGCTCCACCCCGAGGCGCACGCGCTGGTGCTGCGCAAGGTGGCAAACACGATGCGCGACAGCGTCTACGCGCAGTACCTGTGGGCGCTGGAGCAGCTGGGGGTGGCGGGCTTCTTCGACTGCCGGGTGAGCCCGATGGAGCTGGTCTTCCGCCCGACCGGGCAGAAGATCCTCTTCCGCGGTGCCGACGACCCGATGAAGATCAAGTCGGTCAAGGCGCCCTTCGGCAGCATCGCGGTGACGCACTTCGAGGAGAAGGACCAGTTCGCCGGAAGGGCGGAGATCCGGACCATCCTGCAGAGCACGATGCGCGGCGGGGACCGGTTCTGGAACTTTGAGAGCTACAACCCGCCGCTCTCCCGGGACAACTGGGCGAATCAGGACTCGGCGCAGGAGCTGCCGGACCGGATGTGCCACCGCAGCACCTATCTGGACGCGCCCCGCGACTGGCTGGGCGAGCAGTTCTTCCTGGAGGCGGAACGGCTGAAGGAGACGGACGAGCGCGCCTGGCAGCACGAGTACATGGGGCTCGCGGTCGGGACCGGCGGCAACGTCTTCGAGCACCTGGAGCTGCGGGAGATCCCAGATGAGGAAGTGCGGCGCTTCGACCGGATCTACATGGGCGTGGACTGGGGCTTTGCGATGGATCCCTTCGCGTTTATCCGGCTGCACTACGACGCGGCGCGGGAGACGATCTACCTGCTGGACGAGATCTGCGCAGTGCGCCTGTCCAACGCCGCCGCGGCCGAGCAGATCGCGGCGCGGGGCTACGGGGCCGGCGTCATCACCTGCGACAGCGCCGAGCCGAAGAGCGTGGCGGACTTCCGCAGCTTCGGGCTGAACGCCCGGGAGGCGGTGAAGGGGCCGGGGTCGGTGGAGTACGGGATGAAGTGGCTGCAGAGCCGGACCTTTGTGATCGACCGGCGGCGCACGCCGCAGGCGGCAAAGGAGTTCGGGAGCTATGAGTTCGAGCGCGACCGGGAGGGGAACTTCATCTCCGCCTACCCGGACCGGAACAACCACCTGATCGACGCCACGCGCTACGCGCTCGAGCGTGTCTTCGCAAAATACCGGTCAAGAGCGTAAAGGAGGGATGCGAAAGGATGAATCGGAGCGATGTATATCTCGCCCTGGCGGCCGAGGGCCTCGCAGGCGGGGAACTGCGCGAGCGCGCCGCGCGGGAGGAGGAGCGGCTGCGGCTGTGGCGCAGCTGGTACGAGGGGGATGTCCCCCGCTTCCACAGCTACCGCGTATACAACGGGCAGAAGCGCGTGCTCTGCCGCAGGGCGGGACTGGGCATGGCGAAGACCGTGTGCGAGGACTGGGCAAACCTCCTCCTGAACGAGCGCGTGCGCATCCGCGCCGACGGGAAGCGGGAACAGCGCTTTCTGGACCGGGTGCTGGAGGACAACGGCTTCTTCCCGGCGGCCAACCGCCTGCAGGAGCGCAAGGCAGCCCTCGGCACCGCCGCCTATGTGCCGCGGGTGACCGCGGGGAAGCTGCGCATCGACTGCCTCGACGCGGAGGGGATCTTCCCGCTGAGCTGGGAGAACGAGCAGATCACGGACTGCGCCTTCGCCGCCGGCACCCGCGCGGGCGGGCGGAACCTGCTGTATGTGCAGGCGCACCGCCGGGTCGGGGGGCTGTACGAGATTGAGAACCTGCTCTTTGCCGTCACGGACACCGGGCTGGAGCGCCTGCCCCTCACGGCGGAAGCGGACTTCGCTGCGGTGCCGGACCGGGTGCGCACGGGCAGCGCGGAGCGGAGCTTCGTCATCGACCGGCTGAACATCGTCAACAACCTCGATCCCGGCTCGCCGCTGGGGCTCTCGGTCTTCGCAAACGCGCTGGATCAGCTGCGGGGTGTGGACGTGGCCTACGACAGCTACGTCAACGAGTTCATCCTGGGCAAGAAGCGCATCATGGTCAAGCCCGAGGCGACGAAGGACTTCGACGGGGCGCCGCTCTTCGACGCCGACGAGCTCGCCTTCTACATCCTGCCGGAGGACTCGGGCAACACGTCCATCATCCGGGAGATCGACATGACACTGCGGACCGAGGAGCACCACGCGGGCATCGAGGACATGCTGAACCTGCTGAGTATGAAGTGCGGGCTCGGCGAGCGGCGCTACCGCTTCGAGCGCGAGGGCGTGAAGACCGCGACCGAGGTGATCAGCGAACAGAGCAGCCTCTACCGCAGCGTGCACCGGCACGAGCTGCTGCTGGAGAGCGCGCTGAAGGAGCTGGGGCGGATCCTGCTGCGGATGGGCACCGCCTTCTGCGGCGAGACGCTGGATGAGAAGACCGGGATCACGGTCGACTTTGACGACAGCATCTTCGAGGACAGCGGGAGGGACTTCGAGCGCGCCTGCAGGATGCTGGAGCTGGGGGTGCTTACGAAGGAGGAGTTCCGCCAGCGGTGGCTGGGCACGGTCGGCCGCTGAACGGGAAGAGAACAGAAAAAAGAAAGGAGTACGACCGAATGCAGGAAGAGAGAAGCGTCAGTCTGGCGGCGCTGGAAGAGGAGATCGCCGCCATGGAGCAGACGGTGGGGGCGCCGGCGGAGAGTCCCGCAGCGGAGAGCGCCGCGGCCCCGACGTCGGAGACCGGACCCGGGGAGGGCGAAGCCCTGCGCCGGGCGTTGGAGGAGGCCCGGGAGCGCGTCACCCGGCTGGAGCAGGAGCGCATGCTGCTCGGGCGCGGGGTGCCGGAGGAGGACCTGGACTACTATGTGTTCAAGATCGGGCAGCTGACCGGGCCGGAGAAGGACTTTGCCGCGGCGGCGAAGGAGTTTCTGCGCAGCCACGCGCCCCGCTCCGCCGCGGTCTTCAGCACCGGGGCCAGCCTCGCGGGAAGGGCCGAGCGGCCGCGGAGCGCGAGTGATGTTATGAACCGACTCATTCGAGGAATTTAATTAACAGGAGGTATGTGAACAATGGCAACCATGATTACACGACAGAATCTGGCAGGACTGATCCCCGACCCGGTGAGCCGGGAGATCTTCCAGGGCGTGGTGGAGCAGAGTGCGGTCCTGAAGGCCGGCCGGAAGCTGCCCAACATGACGGCAAAGACCCAGACCATCAACGTGCTGGACATGCTGCCGCTGGCCTACTGGGTGGACGGGGACAACGGCTTCAAGCAGACCAGCGCCCAGGCCTGGGACAAGAAGAAGCTCTACGCCGAGGAGCTCGCCGTCATCATCCCGATCCCCGAGGCGATCCTGGATGACACCAACTACGACATCTGGGGCGAGGTCCGCCCCCGCATTGTGGAGGCGATGGGCCGCAAGATCGACCAGGCCATCCTCTTCGGTACCGGCAAGCCCTCGACCTGGCGCGACAGCATCGTGGAGACCGCCGTCCATGCCGGGGCGGTGGTAACGGAATCCAGCGATCTCTTCTCGGACATCATGGGCGTGGACGGCGTCATCGCCAAGGCGGAGGAATCTGGCTATATGCCCACCGGCATCATGAGCGCGGTCTCCATGCGCGCCAAGCTCCGCGGCCTGACGGACCAGAACGGGCACCCGATCTTCCTCGCCAATCTCCAGGGCCACGCGAGCTACATGCTCGACGGGCTGGACATGAGCTTCCCGATGAACGGGGCCTGGGACCCGGATGAGGCCCTGATGATCGTGGGCGACTTCCACCAGTTGGTCTACTCCATCCGGCAGGACATCACCTACAAGATCCTGACCGAGGCGACCATCGTGGATCCGTCCACCCGCGCGGTGGTCTACTCGCTGGCGCAGCAGGACATGGTGGCGCTGCGTGCGGTGATGCGCCTGGGCTGGGAGATCCCGAACCCGGTGAGCGCCTACCGCAGCAACCTGGAGGAGTACAGCCCCTTCGCCGTTTTCAAGGGCGCGCAGACCCCGTGATCGGCTGAGAAGATGTCGTACGCAAAATTTGAAGACTATACCGGCCGCTTCGGCGGCCGGGCGATCCGGACGGAAGAGGACTTTGACCGGCTGGCGCTGCGGGCGGGCCTTGTGCTCGACCGTCTGACCGCCGGGAAAGCGGCGCGCTACCGCGACACGGAGGGGAAGCTGGCCCTCGCCTGCTGCGCCTTGGCGGAGAAACTGGCCGCGCTGGAGGAGCAGGCGGCGGTGGCCGGCAGCGGGGCGCTGAAGGCGGAGGCCGTCGGGGACTGGCGGGCGGAATACCGCCGGGTGAGCCTGCGGGAGAGCGGCGCGGAGCTGGCCGCGCTGGCGGAGATGTACCTCTTCGGCACGGGCCTGCTGTATCGGGGTGTAATGTGTACTGTCCACATGTGGTGAGCCTGGTCACTGAGCGGGAGGGGGTGCCGTACCTCACGGTCCTCAGCGGCGTGATGCTGCAGGGCCGGGACGGGCGCGCCTCGCTCAGCCGCGGCGATGAGGAGGAAGCCCGCCTCACGCTGTACATCCCCTTCACGGTGGACGCGCGGACGCCGGCGGGGGGAGCCTCGCTCTACCTCCCGCCGCGGGAATGGCTGGGGGCGGAGGACCGCGCGGACTACTGGACCCTGATCCCGGAGGGCGAGGGCGGCGGGCGCTGCAGCTTCTTCGCGGAGGGGCTGCTCCCGGCGCCCTGCACGCTGGCGGAGGCGCGGCGGAACCGGGAGAATGTCTGGACGGTGGCCGCGGTCTCGCGCAAGGACTACGGCAGCCCCGCCCTGCGCCACTGGGAGGTCACCACCCGCGTGGCCCACTACTGGAAGAACGGATAGGAGGCGCGCATGACCCAGCGTGAGATTCTGGACTGGCTGAACCGCTCGCCGGTACTGGGCGGGAGCGGCGTTCACGCGGACTTCCTGCCGAGCTATGAGGGCTGGTCGTTTACGGCGGCGGGGCGGAGCACGAGGGACATCCTCGGCAAAGTCCGGACGGAGACCGAGCTGCGCCTTTACCGCCGCGGCACGGCCGTGACGGATGAGGACCGGCTCCGGCTGCTCGAGGAGCTCGCGGCGCTGGCGGACTGGGCGGTAGCCAACCCGCCGGCGGGAGCGCGGGTGCGCCTGAGCGCCCTGCCGAAGTTCAGCGGACGCAGCCCCAGCGGCGTGGAGGACATGCACGCGGTGCTGCGGATTATGGAATAGAAATATAAGAATATGGAGGTTGTGAGGACATTATGCCAGATATTACATTCAACACGGCGGCGGGGCGGACCATCGCCCGCGAGCTGCTCATCGCCTATCTGAACACCGGGACGGCCGCCGCCCCGGTCTGGAGCCCCATCGGCCGCCGGGTCGAGGAGAGCTCCACCGAACTGGACTGGGAGTCCGAAACCCTGCGCGACATCCTGGGCGCCACCTACGGCACGCTGAAGAAGCCGAAGATCACCCAGACCTTTGAGCCCTGCGACCTCGACGGCGGGGACGCGGGCCTGCTGAAGCTCTGGAACCTGGCGGTGAAGGAGCAGGACGCACAGGCGCTGGCGGCGCAGGACATGCTGATCGTGCACTTCTACGCCGGGGAGAGCGCCTCGCCCTTCGCCGAGCGCTACGCTTCCTGCATGGTTGAGGTCACGGGCCTCGGCGGTGAGGGCGGCGGCAACATCGGCATGCCCCTGACCATCACCTACGGCGGCACCCGGACCACGGGCACCGCGACGAAGGACGCGGGAGGCGTGATCAGCTTCACGGCAGACACATGAGGGAGCTGAAGCTGGACCTGGGCGTGGAGGAGTATGCGCTCTGCGGCCGGGTGACGGTGGCCTTCAACCCGACGGACCTCGGCTTCCTCGAGAAGCTGACGGAGGTCTACGGGCGGATGGACGCCCTGCAGGAGCGCGTGAACAAAGCGCGGGAGGAGCTGACGGAGGAGAAGGACATTTTCCCCTTCGCAAGGGACATTGACCGCGAGATGCGCGAGGCGCTGGACGGCCTCTTCGGGAAGGCGGTCTGCGAGCCCCTCTTCGGGAGCATGAACCTCTATGCCTCCGCCGGGGGCTTCCCGGTCTGGGCAAACCTGCTGCTGGCGGTGACGGAGGAATGCGAGAGCGCGATGAAGGGCGAGCTCAAAAAGCGCGACGAGCGCATCGCGAAGTACACGAAAAAGTATTCCGGATGAACACTTTTACCCTCCCCTATTCTGTGAACATAGATGGGCAGGAATACGCGGTGCGGACGGACTACCGCGTGATCCTGGAGATCCTGATCATGCTGCGGGACCCGGACCTGACGGACGGGGACAAAGAAGAGGCGCTGCTGCGCATGTTCTACCGCGACCGGCCGCCGGACCGGAAGAAGGCGGTGAAGGCCTGTCTGGACTTCATCGACCCGAAGCCCGCATCGCGTCCCGGGCCGGAACTGGTAGACTGGGAGTACGACTTCGACCTGCTGGCGGGACCGGTGAACCGGAATCTGGGCTTTGAGTGCCGGGAGGCGAAGGAGCTGCACTGGCGCACCTTCGTGGGGGCCTTTCTGGAGATCGGGCCGGAGAGCCTCTTCTCCCGGGTCCTGCGCGTGCGGCACAAGCTGAAAACCGGCAGGAAGCTGGAAAAGCATGAGCGCCAGCTGCTGAACCACAGCCGCGAGCTCGTCGTGGTCCCCAGCCGCTACAGTGAAGAGGAACAGGAGATTTTAAACGCATGGCAATCACCAAGAATCTGAGTTTCATGATCGACCCGGATGCGGAGGAGGAATACTGGGAGACCGCGGAGGCGCTGAAGGAGCTGGCGAAGCGGTACCGGGAGACGGCGGCCGCCGTGAAGAACGCGACCAAGCAGCTGCTGAAATTCGATGAGATCAACCGGCTGACCGCCCCGGCGGAAGAAAAAACCTCCTCCGGCAGGTCGAGCTCCGGCAGCAGCTCTTCGAAGAAGAGCAGTACGGCGGGAACCACTGCGAAAACAGCGGACGAACAGCCGCAGACCGTGCGGCAGAAGGACACAGGCGGGGCAAAGGAATGGAACCTGCCGCTGCAGCTGGCCTTCAACGATGTGCTCTTCAACTGGAAGGACCTCAACTGGGAGAGCATCATGATGAAGCTGGTGGCGGGCCTCGGGATGCTCGCCGGCGGCATGGTGGGTTTCATCCTCGGCGGACCCACCGGCATGGTGATCGGCATGACGCTGGGGCTGAGCTTCGGCCTGGTGGCAGACTCCATGATCTTCAACTTTGACGGGGAGCTGAGCAAAGAGGAACTGCTCAAGTCCATCCTGGCCGTGATCCCCGCCTTCGCCGGGGCGGCGATCGGGCTCTTTTTCGGCGGGCCGATCGGGGCCGCCATCGGCCTCACGCTCGGCATGATCCTGAGCTTTACGCTGCTGGGCCTCAACTGGGACGAGATTAAGACCGGGCTTAAGCTCTTCGGCCAGGACCTGATCACCAACTTCGACCTGCACTGGGGCAACCTCGTCCGCTTCGCCGCGGACAGCTGGAACCGGCTGAAGCAGTGGTGGGGCGGTCTGAAGCTCGGCCTCTTCGACATCAGGCTCCCGCACCTGCAGGTGCAGTGGGAGGAGCTGGCGGCCAACTCCATCATCACCCGCGTCTTCGGCATCTCGGCCATTCCGCACCTGAGTGTCAGCTGGTACGCGCGGGGCGGCGTGGTGGACGGCGCCACCATCATCGGGGTCGGGGAACAGGGCGCGGAGGCCATCGTGCCGCTGGAGCGCAACACCGAGTGGATCCGTCGCGTGGCGCTGGAGCTGAAAGCGCAGCTGGAGGCCCTGGCGCCGGAGAGCGCGCTGCGGCTCTATCCCCTGCCGGCCGCGGCGACCGGCGCGCTGATCCCGCCCGCGGCGCTGCAGCCGAACCCGGCGGCGGATCTGGAGAGCATGGCCCGCACGATCGCCGAGGCCATCGCCGGGATCGCTCCCCAGCAGCGCGAGGACCCGGAAATCCGCCTCTACCTCGACGGAAAGCAGATCAGCGATGTCGTCACGCGGTACCAGAGGCGGGGCAACCGTGCGTTAGGAGGCTGAGGAGTTGGCAACATTTCGTTTTACCGTCAATAATATTGACCTGCTGCCGTATATCGCCGAGGACGGGATCCGCTGGACCCGCTTCGATGTGGAGGCGCCGGACACCGGCCGCACGCTGGACGGCAAAATGCATCGCGGCCGGGTCGCCATCAAGACACGGCTGGACATCAGCTGCCGGCCGCTGACGACCGGCGAGGCCATGACCGTCCTGCGGGCGATTGAACCGGAGTTCGTCACCGTGCGCTACTCCGACCCGGTGGACGGCACCGCCACCAAGACAATGTACTCCAATAACATCCCGGTCACCTGCTCGGCTGTCTTTGAAAACGGTCAAGCCCTGTGGACAGGGCTGACATTTCCACTCATCGAGCGGTGAGGAGAATAACTCATGCAGAATACATCAACATTATATCAGTCCATCTTCGCTTCCAACTACTGGTGCGAGGTGAAGGTGGACATCGCCGGGACGGAGTACGGCATGGACACCCTGACGAAGCTCCGCACGGCACGGGCCCCCTTCGGCACCGGGACCCCGGCCCTGGGTAAGGCTGTGGCCGGCGAGCTGGAGCTCTCGGTCTACGCGAGCTCCGCCGCCATCCCCCGCATGGCCGTCATCCGCCCGTATATCCGCATCCGGGACCTGAGCCGGGTCAGCGAGTGGCTGCCCAAGGGAGTCTACTACATCGACACCCGCGAGACCGACGACAACGGCCTGCTTACCATCCGGGCCTATGACGCGATGCTCAAGGCCGAGCGCAGCCAGCCCTGGTCCGAGCTGAGCTGGCCGGCGACGGACATCGACGCGGTGAGCGAGATCGCCACCATCCTGGGCGTGGCGCTGGACAGCCGCACCGCGGCTCTGATGACCGCCGGCTTCCAGATCCCCATGCCGGCGCAGTACACCATGCGGGAGACGCTGGCGCAGATCGCGGCGCTCTACGGCGGGAGCTTCGTCATGACGGACGAGGGGAAGCTCCGCCTCGTCTGCCTCTGGGACACGCACGGCACCGCGGATTCCACCGTGGGCGGCGGGATGTGGAAGCTATCCCTCGCCCCCGCCTTCCCCGCCGTGACAGGAATCACCTTCTTGACGGACAGCGAGACAGAAGTGAGTGCCGGGACAGGCAGCGGCTACGTCTTCGAGATCCCCTGCCCCTGGGCGACGCAGGCCGCGGCGGACTGGCTGCTGCAGCAGATGCAGGGCTTTTGCTACCTCCCCTTCACGGCGCAGGGCGCGGTGCTGGACCCGGCCGTGGAGCCCGGCGACACGCTGAGCCTGCGGGAGAGCCTGCGCACGACCTGGTCGGAGGAGCTGGACTTCGGCGCGCTCTACACGGCGGACATCGAGGCCCCGGCGGATGAGGAGCTGGACCACGAGTACCCCTATGAGAGCACACAGGAGCGCAACTATGTGCGCCGGATGAAGAACATGGAGAGCCAGCTCACCCTGCAGGCACAGGCGATCTCCGCCAAGGTGAGCCGCGTGGGCGGCAGCGCGAGCAGCTTCGGCTGGTACCTGGACGCGGACCGCTTCAGCCTGATGAGCAACAACCTGGAAGTGATGCGCGTGGACAGTGCGGGCCTCACGGTGCAGGGCACGGTGAACGCGACCGCCGGCGAGATCGGCGGCTGCCAGATCGTGAACGGGGTGCTGACCGTCTCCAATGCGAACATCGACAACATCAACGCGAGCAAGATCACGGCCGGCACGCTGAATGTGGGGCGCATCGCCTCCAAAAGCCTGACGGGGGCGAAGATCGCGGACGAGACCCTCGCGAGCGGCAAACTCGCGGACGGGGCAGCGGTGAACCGGGTGATCAGCAACAGCGCGGTGAGCTATGCCAAGACCAGCTTCCAGGGGACGCTGGACCAGGTTGGGACGAACAAGGCCAACATCGACACGATCTTCGGCTACTTCACGGGGAGTGCGAACTTCAGCTCGCTGAGCGCGGCGAACTTCTGGCTCAACGGCTACCGCCTCAACGCGGGAACCAGCACCCCGTATGGAAATCTTGTGACATGGAGCAACAGCTAACAGAAAGGGAATTTACAATGATTAGACTATTGACGAATGCGGGAGAGAGTTTCCCGCTGGAATGGATCGGGATCAGCGACTTTGACGGCAGCCTGCGCTTTGAGGTAACAGGCGGCGAGGTGGCAAAGCTGTTCCAGGTCTTCACCGATCCGAAGCACACGCAGGTGCTGACGAGGATCTTCGACGAGACCGAGAAGACCTACGAAGGCTATACCTTCTTCAAGGGCATGGACTGGCTGCCATCAGGAAACGTAGTAGTCCGACTGTTAAAGGGGTGATGAGTTTGGATGTGTCAAAGTGCTATTACGCGCTGAAGTCGGGCGGACTTACCGAAGAAGCTGTTGCGACGGCGCAATACTGCGAAGCAGATACAAATAACTTGCGCCTAGTCCACGAAGTGGAGGCGTGAATGGACGTTAATAAATGCTACTACGCACTGAAGTCGGGCGGACTTACCGAAGAAGCTGTATGGTCTATCCTCGGGAACCTGAACTGCGAAAGCAATCTGGAGCCCTGCCGGCTGCAGGGCGACTTCCAGAACGGCTACCCGGCCAGCCACACCTACGCAGAGATGGTGGACAGCGGCATCAGGTCGAAGGAGAGCTTCGCCACCGATGCCAAAGGCTGGGGCCTGGCCCAGTGGACCTACCCGAGCCGGAAGCGGGCGCTCTGGGACTACGCGAAGGCGAAGAACCGCTCGATCGCGGATCTGGAGCTGCAGCTGGCCTTCCTGCTGAAGGAACTGAAGGAGGATTTTTCTTCTCTGTACCGGTTCCTGCAGACAACGAACAACATGTATGAGGCGACGGACCGCTTCTGCCGGGAGTTTGAGAATCCGGCGGTGAAGAACGTGAGCGCACGGTACAGCTCCGCCAAGTGGCTGCGGGCCAATGTGGATGTTTCAAATCCGTTCCTCGATCAAGAGCCCAGCGCAGCGGGTCTTGATCGAAAAAGGACGAGCAGTGAAGTGAGCGAGCTTTCCTGTGAAACAGGGAAGCGAGACGATACGGAACTTGCTCGGACGCAGTGGCCGCCGCGCATGATCTGCGTCGGGATGAAGGGGCTGGATGTGACGCTGCTGCAGGTGCTGCTGACCCTGCGCGGCTACAGCTGCGCGGTTACGGGAGAGTTCACCAAGGAGACGGACAAGAAGCTCCGACAGTTTCAGGCAGATTCTGACGACCTGATGATCGACGGAGTATGTGGGCCGCTGAGCTGGGGTGAATTGCTGAAATACCAGGAGGGATAAAAATGAGAGATTGGATGATTCGGAGTTTGAAGACCTTTGTGCAGGCGTTTTTCGGGGTGCTGATCCCGGAGCTGGGTGTGATCCTGAATCAGGGATTCCCGGAGTCGTGGAGCGTGCTGTGGGCGCTGCTGGCTCCGGTGATCGCGGCGGCACTGAGCGCGGCCATCTGCGCGGCGTGGAACATTATCCTGGAGCAGCTGCAGGAGGAGGCTCCTTACGCGGGGAGGCATGTGAAGAATGAGTGATGTGGTACAGGCCGCGCTCATCGGCGCGGCGGCGAGCATCATCGTGAATCTGATCGCCGCCGTCGGGAAGAGCAAAAAGCGCGCCGTGGACGACGCGGTGAAGGAGGAGCGGCTGGAAAACCGGCTCTGCGGCATCGAGCGGAAGCTGGACCTCCACAACGCCTACGCGGAGAAGTTCGCCTGCATCACGATCGACATCGCGGTCATCAAGAACGCCCTGCAGAACCTGAAGGAGAAGCAGGGCGGCGCTTAGCGCCGGATATGGATTTTCCTCTTCAGACGTGGTATAGTAGGGAACGATGAAAAAATGTCCCGGCGCGTCCGTCAGACGCGGGGGACCAGGGAGGAAAGCATGAAACTACCGGAACAGCTGTCCCCGGCGGGGGATCTGGACCGCGTGCGGACGGCACTGCTCTACGGGGCGGACGCGGTCTATTTCGCCGGCAGGATCTTCGGCATGCGCGCGAAATCGGTCAGTTTTTCGGATGAGGACCTGGCGGAGGCTGTCCGCCTGATTCACAGCCGGGGGAAAAAGGCCTACATCACCTGCAATGTTCTCCCCCGCGAGCAGGAGCTGGCGAGCGTGCCGGATTACTTTGCCTTCCTGCAGGAGGTCGGCGCGGACGCGCTGATCCTGGCGGACCTCGGCCTGCTGCGGCTGGCGGAGCGCTATGCGCCGAAGTGCGCGCGGCATGTCAGCACGCAGCTGGGCGTTGTGAACAGCGAGACCGCCTCCTTCCTCCACGACCTCGGCGCGGACACCGTCGTTCTGGCCAGGGAGTGCAGTCTGGAAGAGATCCGGCGCATCCGCGAAAACTGCCCGGCGGATCTGCGGCTGGAGGCCTTTGTGCACGGCGCGATGTGCGTCTCCTTCTCCGGGCGCTGCCTCCTGTCCAACTACCTGACTGGGCGCGACGCCAACCACGGGGAATGCGCGCAGCCCTGCCGCTGGAAGTACCACCTGGTGGAGGAGACCCGCCCGGGCCGGTATCTGGAGATCTCCGAGAGTGACGGAACCTATCTCCTCAATTCCGAGGATCTGTGCATGATCGAGCATCTGGCGGCGCTGCGGGACGCCGGCATCGACAGCTTCAAGATCGAGGGCCGGATGAAGTCGGCCTACTACACGGGCGCGATCACCAACGCATACCGCATGGCGCTGGACGCGCTCGGACGCGGGGAGGCGACCCCGCCGGGCGCGGTCCGGGAGTGCGAGGCCGTGAGCCACCGGCCCTACTGCACCGGCTTTTACTTCGGGCCGCCGAAGCAGTACTACCCGGACTCCCTGTACCGCTCGACCGCGGAGATCATGGCGGTGGTGCTCGCCTGCGACGGGGACGGAAACGCGCTCCTGCGGCAGCGCAACAAGATCCTGGCGGGCGACCGGCTGGAGCTCCTGCTGCCGGGCACGGAAGGCATCCCCTTTACCGCGGAGGCGCTCCGGGACGAAAAGGGCGAGGCCATCCCGGACACCCGGCACGCGGACATGCTCTTCCGGACTACGCTGCCCGCCTGCGCGCCGCCCCATACCATCGTCCGCAGACCGCTCTGAGCGGCGGTGTCGCGGCGGACAGAAAAAGACCGTGAAGACGGAGAACTCTTTACTTCTCCCGTTCTTCACGGCCTTTTTATTCTCTTTTCCGGAGCTGCAGCGCTTTTACAGCTTCCTGAGATACTCCTTCCAGATCTCGATATAGCGCTCAGCCTGCTCCCTGGTCGGCGCCTCCGCAAACACGCGCAGCAGCGGCTCGGTACCGGAGGGCCGGCAGATTACGAAAGAATCGTCCTCAAAGTACAGTTTGCAGCCGTCGATGAAGTTCGTCCTGCAGTATGCGGGAGAAAAGACCGGCAGCTCGTCCGGGCTCAGCTCCCCTGCCTTTCCGCGTGCGAAGAGTTCCGCGAGCTTCTCCTTCTGATCTGCCTCCAGCGGCACATTATACTCCACCAGCTCGCTCGGGCCGAAGCGCTCTTTCAGCCGGGCAATCATAGCACTGGGTGTCTCACCTGTCACGCTGATCATCTCCACAAACAGCGCCGAGGCATAGATGGAGTCCTTGCCGTGGATGTGGCCGCGCACGGTCAGGCCGCCCGAAGACTCACCGCCGAGGACGGCATTCACCTCGTCCATCTTGGAGGAGATGTGCTTAAAGCCGACCGGCACCTCATAGCACTGCTCGCCGAAGGAGGCCGCCACCCGGTCCAGCAGGTGCGTCGTCGCGAGGTTGCGCACAACGGGGCCTTTCCAGCCCTTGTACTCATGCAGGTAATAGTAGAGCAGCACCAGAATGTCGTTGGCGGAAATGTACTTTCCGTTCGAGTCAATCACACCGAGACGATCGCCGTCGCCATCGATGCCAAGGCCGAGGTCATAGCCGCCCAGAAGCACCTGGTCCGCCAGCGTCTTCAGCGTGAACTCGGTCGGCGCAGGCATCATCCCGCCAAAGAACGCATCCTTGTTGGCATTAATCTGGTCGATGGTGCAGCGCGTGGTGTAGAACACCGTATTCAGCGGGTAGCTGGATGAGCCGTGCATGGAGTCAAACAGCAGGCGCGGCCCGCGGTTCCGGATGGCATCGACATCCAGAATGGAAAGGATGTCATCCAGAAAGTCATTGAAGGGATTTTTGACATATTTGATAATTCCGCAGGCGACCGCGTTGTCGAAGTCAATCGTGTGGATCCGGCCTGCCTCGCAGCAGCGCCGCTCCAGATTCTCCGTCACGCTGACCGGTGCGTCGCGCCCCTCTTCGACAATGACCTTGATGCCGTTGTAGTTGGAGGGGTTATGGGAAGCCGTGACCTCCAACCCGTAGTGCAGCCCCTGCTTCATCACCGTGTGCATAATCAGCGGCGTCGGCGCGCTGCGGGGCAGCAGGTGCACCCGGATGCCGTTTGCCGCCAGGACAACTGCCAGCCAGCGCGAAGCGGTCTCAGACAGGAAACGCCTGTCATAGCCGATCACAACCGGCTTGTCGCTCTCTCTGAGATCATTGATCCGGTCGGACAGGGCCTGTCCGATCAGCTGAATATTGGCCATCTGGAAATCTTTCCCGATTTCCGCACGCCACCCACCGGTTCCAAATTGAATCATCTTCCGCTCCTTATGCGTATCTGCGGATCATCGCGCAGATCTCGTCCCACTTCTCCTCCATCTCCTGCACCATTTTGATCTGTGTGCGGGTACGGACCAGATTGTGCAGGTCATAGGCGGTCTTGTAATACACATCCCCTTCCAGATAATCCGTCAGGAAGCGGATCGCCTGCTCATAGGTGATGCCGAGCGCACCCATCGGCAGCGTCTCAATCTCGTGCGGCGTCAGTCTGCCTGCGCATCCCTCGATAAAGCCCCGGGTAAAGGCCTCATAGAAGGCAAGGTCGCAGTGCACCAGGCTCAGATCCGGTTCGTCCTCCGCAGCCGTACAGGCGCCGCTGCGGATGGCGTCGCCGAAGTCGTTCATCGAGAAGCCCGGCATGACGGTATCGAGGTCAATGACGCAGAGCGCCTTCCCGCTGGCTTCATCGATCAGGAGATTATTCAGCTTGGTATCGTTGTGCGTAACGCGCAGCGGAATCTCGCCCCGGTCATAGCTGTCCATCGAGTAGCGGGCAAGCGTCTCGCGCTCGAGAATAAAGGCGATTTCATCCCGGCAGGATGCCGCCCTCCCGGCGACATCATCCGCGACAACCTTCTGAAAGCGCGCAAAACGGCTGCGCGTATCATGGAAACCGGGGATGGTGTCATACAGGGTCTTCGCGGGGTAGTCGAAAAGCTGACTCTGGAAGTGTCCGAAGGCCAGGCCGGTAGTATACATGTCTTCCGGGGACGCGGCGACGTCATGGCTGACGGTGTGGTCGATATACGCGGAGATTCTCCAGTATTCTTCCTCGTCATCCAGGTAGTAATACATACCGTTTTTTGCCTGGATAAAGCGAAGCACCTCGCGCTCCGGGTCGCCGCCCGCCTCCGCGACCTTCTTCCGCAGATGCGCGGTCACAGCCACGCCATTTTCCATCAGTTCATCCGGATGATGGAAAACGTATTTGTTGATCTTCTGCAGAACGACCCTGTTCTCCTTCTCCCCCTGTCTGTATACCAGAAGGAAGGTGTCGTTGATATGGCCGTTGCCGAAGGGGAAGAAAGACTTTAGTTCCCCTTCAAAGCCGTAATAATCCGTAATCCGGGATACAATCGTCTCAATGGGAATACTCATTTCTGCTTCTCCTGTACCACGGGGCGCGGCCTGTCCGTCAGGCGCGCCCCGGTTCTGTTCTGTTATTCTGTGATGATCAGGTCTCCGAAAAAAGCGGGCTGATGAAAGTTCAGTTCTCCCTGTACCGGGTTCCACATGCCAAAGTGCGGAAACGCCGTCTCATCGCCGCATTTGTAGAAATTCCCGCGAAGGCGGTCACCCGGCGCGAAGCTGCTTTTGTGGAAGAGCGCCTCGACCAGCGCGACGGAAACGAAATAATCCATTTCCCAGCAGTCCGGGAGCACCCTGCTCACGGCGACGGGGCGGGGTCCGACGCCGAGCTCCGCGAGAGAGCGGCGGACATAACGGTCCCTGCCAAACCTGCAGTGCAGTGTTCCACGGGCGTTTGCCTCGAGGTTGAGGTATTCCTCTCCCTGTTCCGGGTTGAAGTTGAGAAAGCACTCCAGACAGCTGTCCTTATATACATCGCCATCCTCGCGCGTCTCCTCCGCCTTCGGCGCTGTCTCATAACAGCGCATACGCGCGTAGAAGCCCTCCCCCGGAACATAGACCAGCGCAGCCGTGGTCCGCGGCTCGTATCCGTTGCCGACAGGATAGAAGCTGCTCAGCTCCGCCAGCGGGGCATCGGACAGCTCTGCCGCGGAGGACACGGTCCGGACCTCATACGTCGCCGGCATAATCCGCCACCATAGGGATCTTCTGCTGGGGGTTCTCGTCGCTCTTGCCGAGGAAGCGCAGCAGATTCAGCCGGTATACATGATCTTTGAAGTCTTCCACGTCCTCACGGACATATTTGTCATAGAGCGCGTCGTCACGCTCCTGCCACTCCTTCGCCCAGGAAACATTGTACGCGGTGGTCAGAGAGTCGGTGCCGAAGATCAGGTTGTAGCGGTACTCATACTCGCTCGCGACCATGTGGCGGAAGACTTCCTCGCGATAGCCGCGCGGCGTGCCCGGCGTCAGGTCGATGAACATCTCGCAGCTGATATCCGGCCGCGCGTAATGTGCGTTGAGAAACTTGCCGTAAACGGCGATGCACTCGTCATACCACGGCCAGGAGACATGGGCCAGCGTAAAGCGCAGATTTGGAATGTCGATCAGGGCCTCAAAGTTCCCCGGTCGGTTGTTGTTGGCAGAGTTGAATCCATCCCAGCAGATCCCGCTGTGGAAAAGCACGGGTTTGCCGAGCGAAGCAATCTTCGCCAGCACGTCAAGGCATTCCGGGCAGCCGGGGTTATACTGACTGCAGATCATCTTGAAGCCGTCAAAGCCGAGCTCCACCGCGCGCTCCACCTGGGAGAGAGCATCACTCTCGAGGGGGTTGATCCAGTACAGCGGGAAGAGATTCTCCTCGCCCCGGCAGACGGAAAGCGCGTCCTCCATGCGGCCCTCCGCTCCCATCGCCGCGCATTTGATCGGGTCGGCGGAGAGGATCACGCCGCCGTCAAAGCCCGCTGCACGCAGGTTTTTCATCAGCTTCTGTCTGGTGTTTTCATCCGTTCCGCAGTAATCGCCGCGGAGCCCCGTATGGATATGTCCGTCCAGTCTCATGGGATCACCTTTCCTTTCTGAACCGGTTCCGGTCTCGTTCACTGAAACATCCGGAAATCAAGTTTTTTGGGAACCGAAACCTCACAGTCCTTCAGTTCCCTGCCTTCGCGTCTGGCAAGTTCTTTCACGATATAGAGGTATGTGCCGGTAATCGAATCGTCGCCTTCGCGCAGGTCATCGGCCTGCAGGCCGCCGTCCTGCTCCAGGATCGCCTTCGCCTTCTCCAGCTCACCCGTATAGGCAAGAGCCATCGCATAGAAGCCCTGGATCAGCGGGTCGGCTCTGTGCGCCTCGGAGAGCAGATCCATCATCCGCAGCACAACGCGGTATTCCCCGAACAGGCAGGACAGGCGCATCGCTTCCTTGGCCAGCTGCAGGTTGCCGCTGTTCATCTCCAGCGCCCTGAACATCATCTGCGCACCGACTTCCGCCTCGCCGAGGGAGAAGTACGCGCAGCCCAGCCCGTGATACGCCCAGGTGCTGCCGCGCAGTGCCAGGGACTTCTCAAACATCTCGATCGCGCGCTCATAGTCCTCGCGCGCGTACCAGCACACGCCGAGGTGGTACCACGCGTTCCAGTTGAAGCGGTCGGGGCCTTTGACGCTCTTCTTCAGCAGGGAGAACCACTCATCCTGCACCATGAAGGAGGCAGGCGGATCCGCCGGGTCGGGCTCGTCCAGATGCCCGTTGCGGAGCAGGCGCTCCCACAGACGCTGCTCGCTCTCCAGCTCGCCGAAATCGAGGTTCGGGGAGATCGGCTTCTCTCCCAGGCTCTCCTGGATCTCGTTATCCAGCGCACCCCAGGGGTGACCCTTGAAGGTGAAGGGAACCTTTTTGAGCGCGCAGGCTTTGGTTTCCGCGAGCATCGTGTCGAGCTTCTCCTCGCTGAGCGTCCGGTCCAGCCAGGCCTCTACGTTCGCGCGCGCCGTCTCATAGTCGCCGTGGACATCCTCCGGCGCCATCGTGATCGGGCAGTATGCCTCCAGCCACTCAATGCAGGAATGCGGCGGGAACGGAAAACTCTCGTTCTGCGTATAGCAGATGCCTGCCTGGATCTCCAGATAGGGCTGTTTCTCCCCTTCCCGGTTCGTCAGGGCTTTCTGCCAGTTTGAGCCACCCTGGGAAGTGCCCCAGACGAACATCTTGCGACCCTTGAGGCGGGCTGTGGAGGCATGCACAATGCCGACGCCGTCTTTGTCGAGATAGGCCTCGAATTTCCTCGCCTCCGCGGGGATCTTGAAGAAGTGGTCGGTCGCCTCCGTATGGTTGGTGGGATAGGAGGTATCCACGCCGTTGACCATCGGGATGGCCGTCTTGTAAACCGGATCCGCGCCGTGGTTGACATAGGTCTCGCTCGCGGGAACAATGACACGCGCGCCTTCTTTCTGCTCCACGGCGATGGTGCTCCACCAGTAGATGGGCTTTACCTGATCCGAGCCGTTGACCAGGCGCATACGGGCGTAGAGAAAGCGGCTGTCATCCGGCAGGAAGAAGTCGATCTGGAATGTGACCGCACGCATGCGCTCAAAGGCGTAGAGGCGCAGGAAGGGCGTTCCGTCCTCCGCTTCGTACATGGCTCCGTAGACCTTGTCACAGGTCAGCGGGCTGTGGCCGCGGACACCGCAGTTCCACTCCACACCGCCGGAGAACCAGGCGTTGCGCAGCGCCAGGTTGCAGGGACGGAAGACCGGGTTGTTGATCACCAGATCGCGGTTTTCGTCTTTGTCGAAGAGAGACCAGAGTCTGCCGCCCAGAGACGGGATGAAAACGGCCTTCAGATGGTCGTTCTCGAGGATGAAAGCATCAAACTCCCGCAGTTCCTCACTGTGATCGTAATCGTCCAGAGAAGCGTAGGGCAGTGTGTGCATCACCTTGCCGTAGTTCAGGTACAGACCTTCCGTCTCGTCCAGTTTGCCGCCCTTCTCAAAAGCGCCCGGCTTGAACAGGAGCGGATAGTCGGTCGGCTTGCCGAGTCTGCCGGCTTTCATCAGAATCTTCTCAAACTTCAGCGTGCTCATCTTTCATATATCCTCCTGATTATTGTTTGAATCAGCCCTTGACACCGCCCTGCGTAATACCGGAAATGATGCGGTTCGAGAGCAGCACGTACAGAATAAAGGTTGGCAGGAACACCATGACGACCGAGGCGAACAGGCCCGACCAGTCGCCGGTGTAGCGCATGGAGTTGATCATGGAATACAGTCCAACCGCCACGGGACGCACTTCCTGCCCGCTCGCAAAGATGAGGGACATGAAGTACTCGTTCCAGACGGTAATGAAGTTGAACACGGAAACCGTGATGATGCCGGACTGCGCCAGCGGGATCATGATTTTCCAGAAAGCCTTTTCCCGCGTGCAGCCGTCAATGATGGCCGCTTCCTCATAGGAGGAGGAAATCGTGGAGAAAAACGACAGCAGGAAAATCACGGTATAAGGAATGTTGATGCCGGTATTCAGGAAAATCAGCAGCAGACGCGTCGAAATATTCGTGTTGAGCAGGCCAAGTCGGGATACAATCCCGAACAGGGGCAGGATGATCATGACCAGCGGAACACCCATCGCCGTCGCCATGCTCGTCTGAATCAGTTTGTTGCCGCGGAAGCGCATGCGGGAGAGCACATAGGCAGCCGGCATGGAGATCACGAGGATCAGGAAGGTGGAAACGCTGGCATAGAGAAGGGAGTTTGCAAAGAAAACGGAAACATTCTGTGTCTTCCAGGCACGGACGTAGTTTTCAAAGTGCAGGCCGCTCAGGAATTTTGTGGCGTTGCCCTTGAAGATCTCGGCCGTCGTCACGAGGCTGGCGCAGAAGATCCAGCCGACGAGCACGACGGTAAACAGTACCCAGAGAGAAAGGATCAGATATCCGGGCAGCAGTCGTACCTGGCGAATGCGGGCAGATCGTTTGTTCATCTCTTTCTCCCTCCTTACAGTTCAAAGTCGTCATCCTTGACGACCGCGTTGATCAGCAGAAACGCCAGAATGACCAGCACGCCCGTAACCACGCCGATCGCGGCGCCGAGGCCGGCGTTGCGTTCCGTCACGGCGTTCGCCGCGCCAAAGATCTGAATATACAGATACACAACCGGGGTAATCGTCGAAGTCTCCGCCAGCTCGGAGGTGAACATCTGCGCCCAGACGAAGAAGCCGACGGAGGTGATGGACCACATCGTCAGGTTCGTCTTCAGCACACCGCGCAGCAGAGGCCATGTCATATATCTGAACTGCTTGACCGCTCCACAGCCGTCAATCCGGCAGGCGTCGTAGTACTCCGTTGGGATCTTCTCGATCCCGCTGGAAAAGATGACCATATGGTAGCCCACCATTCCGAAGCAGTAGGCGATAAACATCGCCCAGAACTTGTGCGTCGGGTCGGTCCACGCGATCGAAGCAAGTTTTTCCCATCCTAATTTTGTAAACAGCGTAGTCAGCAGGCCATACTTCGTGTTGTAAACATACTGCAGCCACATACTCGCCATTGCAACGGCGGAGATGGTGAACGGCATATAAATGACGTTGCGGTAGAACTTCTTCCCCTTGATGCCGCTGTTCAGGATCACCGCAAAGAGGAGCGCGAGCGTCATCACCACGATCCCGCCGAACATCCAGATCTTAAACAGGTTAATCAGGGCAGTGTGGAACAGCTTGGTGGAAAGCAGGCGGCTGTAGTTTTCCAGTCCGGAGAACTGCCATGTGCTCACAGCGCCGGTGATATTGCTCACCTTGAAGAAGCTCATCAATAACGTGCGCAGCAGAGGGTACACGAAAATCAGCACAAACATAATCAGTGCCGGAGCCAGAAATTTGATAATCAGTTGTTTGTCTCTGCGCATAGTCTTGTTCCTTTCGTTGTTGAACCATGGGAAATTCCGATAGCGCTGCGGCAGAAACTCTGCCGCAGCGCCGCATTTGAAGAGATATGTGCCGTGAATCCGCCTTTACTTGGAGGCGGCAAGCATGTTGTTGATAAAGTCGTCCGGCGTGATCTTGTTCGTGCAGAGATTCAACAGATTCTCCAGCAGAACAGGGGTGATGTCGGCATTGTTCTCAGCACCGGCAGCCCAGATGTAGCGGTTGGCAGTTCCTTCGAGAACCGGCTTGACATTGACCATCTGTGCGGGCCATTCCGTATTGGTCGTGTCGGCAGGAACACCCAGAGAGCCCTGGGAAAGCTTAAGGTCCCATTCGCCCTTGGTCAGCCACTCGATCAGCTGGAAGGCCTCGTCCGGATACTGGGTCTTGTTGTTGATAGCGAAGACCTGGAAGGAGGTGTTGGCATAGCTGGTGTCATCAACGCCGCCTTCCACGCTCGGATAGGAGAAGCAGCCCCAGACATAGTCGTCACCGGCCAGACCGCGGATTTCATTGGGCAGCCAGGAACCGTTGAGGTACATGCCGACATCACCGAGCGCGAACTCGACGTTCTGTCCGTTCGGCCAGACGTTGGAAGCCAGGTTCGGGGAGAAGTAGCCCTGCTCGCCGAGATAATAGAAGTCTTCAGCTGTCTTGCGGATTGCGTCGGTGTCCCAGTTGCCGTTGGTGACCGCGTCAATAACAGCATCCTGTCCGCCGTAGCGGGCTACATGATAGCCAAAGTTGGAGAGGAAGTAGGCATCGTCGGAGGTGATGGGAATATAGCCGGCTGCTTTGATCTTGGCGCAGCAGTCCAGGAACTCGTCCCAGGTGGTGGGAACGGCCTCAATGCCAGCCTCAGCGAAAATGTCGGGATTGTAGAACCAGGCAAAGATAGAGCCCTGATAGGGAATGCTCTTGAGCGTTCCGCCTCCGGCCTCGCGGCAGGCAGCCATAAAGGGAGCGATCGCGGTGTCCTCATAGCCGTTGGCCATATAAGGCTCCAGATCCAGCAGATAGCTGCCCCAGTTCTGGTTGACACGGTCGACGCCTTCGTCGAAGATGTCGATCACGGTGCCGGCATCCAGTGCGGCCTGGAGACCCTGACGAATGCCCTGACGGCCCTTAAACTGGACGTCTACAGCGATTCCCGTCTCCGCCGTAAAGGCATTAATGGCGTCCTGCAGGACCACACCCTGCGGTTCTGTGGCTTCCCACATGGACCAGTAGACCAGGGTTGCGCCGGTTGCTGCGGCAGGCTCGGCAGCTGGCTCAGCAGCTGGCTCGGCAGCGGGCTCGGCAGCCGGTGCCGCCTGCTCGGCAGCGGGAGCGGATGAGCCGCCGCAGCCTGTCAGGCTGAGGGAAAAGAGCAGTGCGATTGCAAGCAGCAGTGCGAGATTGCGCGTTTTCATTTGGTTTCCTCCTGTTTTTTTATTTTTCAGTCCGAAGACTGTAAACGACATTCCCGAGCTTAACTCTTTTTCAGAGAAGCAGAAACATATAAGGAAAATACATGAGGATTCGTCACAATAGACAAAAGCAAGTTTTCAACACTGTTAAAATTTTAATACTATTGCATGCATCTGTCAACTTAATTTTCCATCCATCTGTTATCTCTGTCATACGGGCTAACCCCGCCATGCAGGCAACGTCAGTGCCGCAGAAGTTTTCATTCTTTTTGTTGTCAAGCGCGCCCCATGTGTGATATGATATTCGGTAAGCGAAAACACCAAATCTTTCAATCCGGAGGTTGATACTTATGGCTGTTGCGTTTGCCAAGGAATTTGAAACCATCGTAAACAAGGCCCGGGCGGAGGGCAAGCGGATGCGCGTTGCCGTCGCCGGCGCGGATTCTGAGAATATTCTGAGCGGTGTCTTTGAGGCGGAAGCGGACGGGTTTGTGGAACCGATCCTGATCGGGAACTTCAAGAAGATCCAGAAGCTGACCGAGAAGCTCGGCGTGTCCAACCGCAATTATGACATTCAGCCGCTCGATGACAGCACCAACGTCGTGCAGTACGCGATCGAGATGATCAAGGCCGGCAAGGCCGACGCCCTGATGCGCGGCAACACCTCCACCCGCGACTTCCTGATGCCGGTGCTGAACAAGGCCAACCACCTCATCAAGGACAACCGGCTGGTCACCCACGTTGTCTTCCTGAAGATCCCGGATTATGAGAAGCTGCTGGCGGTCTCCGATGTCACCCTGCTCATCAACCCCTCCGCCGACGGCAGAAAAGAAGTCGTCAAGAACATGGTCCGGGCCCTGCGCGTCTTCGACATCGAGCACCCGAACATCGCCCTGCTCGCGCTGGTCGAGAAGCCGAGCTTCCACATGCGCGACACCGTGGAAGACCAGACCATGGTCCGGGAAAACAACGCCCGCCCCTTTGCCGACTGCAACCTGGTCGGGCCGATCGCCTATGACCTGATTATGAGCAAGGAGGCCGCGCGCCTGAAGGAATACGACTGCCCCTACTGCGGGGAGTTTGACGGCATCGTGGTGCCGAACCTGATGAGCGGCAACCTGATGATCAAGGTGCTGCAGC
This sequence comes from Oscillospiraceae bacterium, assembly GCA_017448455.1. Taxonomy (GTDB): domain Bacteria; phylum Bacillota; class Clostridia; order Oscillospirales; family Oscillospiraceae; genus Limivicinus. Next base: position 40,338 of record JAFSLL010000167.1, read on the forward strand.
GCAACGCCGGCGCCGCCGGCTGCGGCATCCTGGTCGGCGCGAGAGTGCCCATCGCGATCACCTCCCGCAGCGACAGTCCGGATCAGGCCTATCTCTCTCTGGCCGCCTCCGCCGCCATGTGGAAGGACACCGAACACAAATACTTCCAGGATTAATCTCCCGTGAAATGACAGACCCTCCGGCCAGGCCGGAGGGTTTCTCTTTTTCTTCAGGGGAGGCGGACGCGCCGGACCAGAATGCCGGCCAGCAGGCCGATCACCACGCCGGCGAGGATGCCGCTTACCAGCAGGAAGGGCAGATAGTACCGCAGCACATCCGTCTGCAGCAGCAGGCAGGCCATGCCGATCTGCCCGACGTTGTGCAGGACGCCGCCCGTCACGCTGACGAGGATCTCGGTAAACTTCCCCGTCCGCTTCAGAAGCTCCATCCCGGCGAGGCTCAGCACCGCCCCAGCGAGACTGTAGAAGAAGCTCGCCGCGCTGCCGAAGAGCATGGCGACCAGCACGACCCGGACGAGGGATACGAGCGCCGCCTCCTTCCAGCCGAGCCGGTAGAGCGCGAAGACGACCGCGATGTTGGCCAGGCCCATCTTGACGCCGGGGACAGCCACGAAGGCGGGGATCTGGCTCTCGATGAAGGAGAGCACCATGGCGACCGCCGTGGTCAGCGCCAGCACTGTCAGCTTCTTTGTCTTCATGTCCGGCCGTCCACCCCGGTCTCTTCCCCGCCCTCGATGACGATCAGCACCCGGTTGGGCAGGCAGGCGATGAACTCCCCGTTCCGGCTGATCTTCCCCATACCCATGCAGATCTTATCCGGGCAGTCTGCCTCGCTGACCCAGGCCTCCCCGTCAGCGATCACGAGGATGTTGGTCCCGCCGTTGAGCGGGAAGACGCCGTCCTTCTTCAGGGGGTAGCGGCCGGTCTCCACACCGTTGACGGTCACCACCGCCTCCGCGCCGGGATCCCGCAGGCCCCGGAAAAGGAAGAGGGCCAGCAGCGCCAGCAGCAGCAGAACGCCGGCGATCACGAGGTCGCGTATGTACTTTTTCCTGTTCTCGCGCATGCGCTCATCCTCTGTAAGAAATGCCGCCGGAGGGCGGCATTTTCGCTTATGTGATCCCCGGAACGTAGACGTCGTTCCCTTCATAGAGGAGCAGGAACTCCTCCAGGCAGAGACTGTTCTCCATGATGTAGGCCGCGGCCTCCTTCCCGACATAGCGGAAGTGCGCCGCGTGGCGGCAGGGCGTGCCGTAGAAGGCCTCCTTCCCCTCCGGATAGCGCAGGATGAAGCCGTATTCGGCGCAGTGCTCCACCAGCCAGGCGTAGAGCTCGGTATCCTTCATGTAGGGATCGTCGAACTCGCCGAAGTAGGAGGCATACTGCGGGTCATCCGTGAAGTCCACGCAGAGGCCGGTCTGATGTTCGTTGACGCCGGGGGCCAGCATGTGTTTGGCCGTCTCAACCGGGTCGTTGTCGTAGTAGTTGTTCAGGGCGCTGCGGTAGCGGTTGAGCAGGTAGTCACTGCTGCGGTAGATGGCATGGTAGTACACGGTGAAGCCCGCGTCCCGCACCGCCTGCATAAAGGCCATCATCGGCTCGATGATGCGCGAGTCGATGCCCTGCCCTTCCACGCCGCCGTAGGGCGGCATGTAGTCCGTGCCGATGGAGTTATAGGAGTTGGCCAGCATAAACCGGAAGTCGGTGATGTCCACATCCGGCGGCTCCGGCAGCGGTTCCGGGGTGGGCTCCGGCGTCGGGGTCGGTTCGGGCGCTGGGGTCTCGACCACGGCTTCCTGCTGCGGCGCCGCTTCCGCCGCGGCGGTCGGCTCCGGCGTGCTCAGGTCGTTGGTCCGGCTGAAGCCGCAGGCCGTCGCGCTCACCAGCAGCGCGGCCAGAATGACAAGGCTCAGTAATCTCTTCATGCTCTCCTCTTATTCCACGCCGTACAGCGCCACAAACTCCTCCAGGCAGAGGTCGTTTTCCTTCATGTACTTCGCCGCTTCCACGCCGACATAGCGGAAATGCCAGGACTCGCCCATCACGTGGGTGATGTCGCGCTTTTCCTGCGGGAAGCGGAGGACGAAGCCGTACTCGTCGCAGTGCTCCGCAAGCCACTGGACCGTCGCGATCTGGGCGATGGCGTCGTTCTTGATCTCATGGTAATAGTCCGTGATATCGCAGCAGAGGGCAGTCTGGTGCTCGCTGTGGCCGGCGGGCATGGTGATGTAGTTGCCCTCGGCGTTCTTGCCGTCGGTGATGCCGTTGTTGGCGCAGACGCGGTCAAAGTTCGCCTGCTGCGTGGCATAGCTGCGGTAGCCCGAAGACAGGTAGACCGGGAGGCCTTCCGCCTTGCAGGCCTGGATCATATCGATCAGCGGCTGGGCAATCAGGGCGTCCACCACCTGACGGTTGCCGTCATAGTCGGTGCGGATGTCCGTATCGTCGCCGGTCATGTTCAGGTAAACGAGATTCTCCGGCTCATAGGTCAGCGGGTCGAGCGGGTGATCGCCGTTGACGAGGACATACTGCCACTCCGAAATGTCGATGTCCGGCGGCGCGGGCAGGCCCTTCGCGGCGGCGTTGTCCGTCGCGAGCTGCATCAGGGGGCTCAGGGTCGGTTCCGGCTCCGGCGTCTCTTCCGCCGCGGCGGGCAGGGCCTCGGTCTGCTCCGGAACGGGCGTGCTCTCCGGCTGCGCGGCAGGCTCCGCGACGGGCGCCTGCGCCGGCACCTCGGCCTGCTTCTGAATGACCTGGCCGTCGGCGGTGACGTATACGCCGGTCTGCAGGCGGAAATGCCAGTACCCCGCCAATGCCGCAAGGGCAAGAATGCAGCAGATGACTCTTCCTACGCGCCTCGTTCTCATGATTCTCTCTCCTTCTGCCTGTGCTCTGACTGCCGTCATTTTAGCATCTTCCCCAGTTGCGGTCAATGCTTCTCAGAGATTTTTAATCTGATTCTGAATCAGCAGGCCGACGGTATCCGCCAGCTGATCCACCGACTGGATCCGCGCGAAATCCCTGCCGTAAACCGTCTTCGCCGCGGGCAGGTCCTCATCCTCGCCGGTGAAGACGCAGATCACCGCGATGCCGTCCGCCCGCGCGCGGCGGACCTCATAGGCCGTGTCCCGGACGCCGTTTTCCTTCTCATAGGGGATGAAGCTGTCGTCGTCCCGGAGATAGATGCGCACCACGTCCTGGGGCTTGACATCGGAGAGGATGATCAGCAGGCGGTGCTCGCAGGGGGAGGCGTTCATCAGCTCATGCACCGCCCGGACCGCCAGCCCGTCCCGGTTGCAGCCGTTGGAGACGTAGTCGAAGATCCGCTCGTTGCGGTTTACCTCATTGTAGTCCCGGTAGATCCGCAGGATCGTGTAGCCGGTCATGGAGCAGAAGGACATCAGCCGGCAGGGAATGCCGCAGCGGGTCAGCGCCTCGGCGATGCAGCAGGCCTGGCCGGAGATGCTCTCCAGCCGCCCCTGCTGGGAGGTGGAGGCGTCAAGCAGGATATCCACGCTGACATCGCCGGCATTGGCGTTCTCGTGCCGGAGAAACACGTCCGGATCGTCCAGCTTCAGCATGCGCCAGACGCGGCCGCCCTCGAGCTCGCCGGCGTTGGCGCGGACGGTGTACGGCTGCAGATACAGCAGGACGGAGTTCTGGATCTTCTCCGCGAGGCGGGCGATGGCGACGCGGTTGCGCGCCTCGTTCTGATAGAACACGGCCCGGTTGCGGGCGATCTGCGCGGCCTCGCGCTGCTTCTGCAGGGCCTCGAAGGCATTCTGGATGACCGCGGGCTCCGGGTCGCCCCGGGTGATGTGCAGGTGGCAGTTCAGGTGGTTTCCCGTGCAGAGCCGGCGCTCGAGCGCGGCGGTCTGCTCGGGGTTCAGGACGGACCTGCCGTACTTGCCGGCGATGAAGGCGCGCAGCTCCTCCGCCGTCAGCGAGGAGGGCCGCGCCATGGGGTCCTCGGGCATCTCGCTGCCGCCGTCAGATGCGTGGGGATGCTCCGCCAGCCCGATGCCGAAGGGCCGGAGCTTCGCCTTCCCCCGCCTGCGCTCCTCGCGCCGGTGCAGAAAGGGCAGGCTGAGCGGGTGGTGTTCCCGCGCCTTCTCTTCGGCGCGGATGTGAAACCACTTCTGCAGCAGGCGCTTCGCCTCTTCCACCAGCGCATCGGTGTCCAGGTCCGGGGAGAACTCCAGCTCGTCCAGAAGTGCAGTGTCATAGCGCGTCAGCTGCACCGGCAGGCCCAGCACCCGGCGGTAGTGCGCCTTTGCCAGGAAGTCATAGAAGCGGTCGTCCTCGGTGTAGTCCGCGCCGAAGCGCTCGAGATACTGCCGGGCGTAGTCCCGCCGCAGCGAGAGCAGCACGGGCCGCGCTTCCTGTTCGCGCGCAACCAGCGCGTTTTCCAGCCCCAGCCAGAGCAGGGCCTCGTAGATGCCCGCGTCCTCTTCCGCCTCCAGCCCCTGAAACAGCTTTTTCAGTTTTCCGTATTCGTAATGCTTATGCGCCAGTCCGATGACGGTGTTCCAGTAGAGATCGGCGACACCGTCGAGGGTATAGAACTTAAAATCCGGCGTGAAACCGTAGTCCGCCGCGGCGTTCCAGATGATGTTGTACGCGCGCTTTTTCTGCAGCTCCGGGATTTCCGCAATCATAGCCAGCCTCCGACAGTCGATGCCTGCATTCTACCACAGACAGGGCCAAAATAAAAGGCCCCCGCAGCAGGAAGGACCTGCGGGAGCCGAAGGAAAAAATGAAAAGATTCCGGAAAGATCAGCCTTTGACCGCGCCGGCGATGAAGCTCTCCTGAATGCGCTTGCTCAGGAAGACGTATACCAGCAGGGTCGGGAAGGTGGCCAGCACCAGCGCCGCGCCGATGGGGCCCCAGTTGGTGGTGTACTGGCCGGAGAGGGCCTGCACGCCGACGGGGAGGGTCTTCAGCGCCGTCTTGCTGATGAAGATGTTGGCAAACATCAGCTCGTTCCAGCACTGCAGGAAGGTGTAGATGCCGACCGTGGCCACCGCGGGTTTCATGAGCGGAACGATCACGCGGAAGAAGATCCCCCAGACGTTGCAGCCGTCGATGCAGGCGGACTCATCCAGCTCGCGCGGGATTTCATTCATGAAGCCCGTGCAGACCAGAATCGCCATCGCCAGCGAGAAGGCGGAATACGGGATGATCAGCGCCCAGTAGGTATTGAGCATGTGCAGACGGGAGAGTGTCACATACACCGGGACGATCGAGGCATGGATCGGAATCGTGAGACCGAGCATGAAGAACTTGTTGAGGTTCTTCCGCTGCTTCCAGATCAGGCGCGTCAGGGCGAAGGTCGCCATCAGCGCCACGGCCAGGGTGATCAGGATGGTGGCCACCGCCACGATGGTGCTGTTGAGGAAGTACTTGGCCATGTTGCCGGTGCTCAGGGCACTGGTGTAGTTGGACCAGAGCCAGTTCTTCGGGAGGCCGATGACGTTGCTGCCGAAGATTTCCTCGTTGTTCTTCAGCGAGAAGGTGAACATCCAGTAGACCGGGAAGAGGTTGATGATCATCCAGAGGATCAGGCCGGCATAGATGGCGATTCGCGCGCCTCTGCTGTTGTTTTTCATGCCGTCAGTCCTCCTCTCTGAAGATCGCGCTGATCAGCAGGGCAAAGCCGAAGCAGAGGATGATCAGCATGACCGCGATGGTGCTTCCCATGCCGTAGCGGTTGCGCTGGAAGAGCATGTTTATCATCAGGGTGCTCGGCACTTCCGTCGCGTGCAGAGGACCGCCGTTAGTCAGAACATAGATCAGGTCGAAGGACTTCAGAGAGCCCGTGACCGCGAAGATGACGCTGATGCGGAGAATGGGTTTGATGTAGGGCAGGACAATGTAGCGGTTGACCTGTCCGTCCGAGGCACCGTCGAGCATGGCGGCTTCCCGGAGCTCTGTCGGGACGCTCTTGACCCCGGCGTAGAGCAGCAGCATGTGGTAGCCGACGTACTGCCAGAGTGTCGGCACAAAGACCGCGCCGAGGGCCGTCTGCTTGGAGCCGAGCCAGATCCGGGTCCAGCTCTCCAGACCGACCGCGCGCAGGAAGACATTCAGAATGCCGTAATCGGGATTGTAGATCTTCAGCCAGAGCTGACCGATGACCACGGTGGAGATCAGAACAGGCATGAAGTAGACGGAGAGGAAGAGCCTCTCGCCTTTGATTTTCTTCCCCAGCGTCAGCGCCAGGCCGAGCGCCAGCGGAAGCTGCAGAAACACCGAGAGGGCGGCGAGCAGCAGTGAGTTGCCCAGCGCCTTCATAAAGCCGATGGAGTTGCTGGTAAACAGTTCCTTGTAGTTGGAGAGCCCGATGAAGGTCTGTTTGCCGATCCCGTTCCAGTCGAAGAAGCTGAACCAGGCAGAGGCGCCGATCGGCGCGATCAGCACGCCGCAGAAGAGGATCAGCGCCGGCAGCAGAAAGATCAGGATATGCCATTTGTTGCTGTATAGCTTTTTCATAATCTGCGTATCTCCCTCACTTCAGGGAGGCGGCGCTCCCCGGGCATGGCCGGGAAGTGCCGCCTTTGTTATTGCGTATCTGCGGGGACGGTGACGGGGAATCAGCCGAGGTCAGCCGTCAGGCCGGAGACGAAGGCATCGCCGTCAATCTCGCAGCCGTAGACCTGCGCAACATACTCCAGATAAGTGTAGGCCGGGTCAGCGCTCATGGCGGTGTCGCCGAAGAGCACCATGCCGTCGGAGTTGGCGACGATGTCGGCAACCGCGGCAACCAGAGGCTTCACTGCGCTGGTGTCATAGTCGGGCGTCCAGGCGGGCAGACCGGAGCCGGCCAGATAGCCGTAGTGGCAGATCGCCTTGCCGAGCTCGAAAGCGGCGGAGGCGGCCAGTTCCGCGTTCTTGGAGGAAGCGGCAACGGCGAGGGAGTCGGACGGGCCGCCGATGACCTGGCCGTAGGTGGCGCGGTCAGCATTCATGACGGGGAAGAGCGCAGCCTGCGGGGTGAAGAGATCCTGGTCGTTGATCTCACCGCAGTTCCAGGAGCCGTTCTGATAGAAGGCATACTGGCCGGCGATGAAGTTGGCCTTGACCTGGTCATTGCCGATGGCCATGCCGTTGGGATCGAAGTAGTTCTTCTTGACCATATCCTGGAAGTTGTTGACGGCAGTTGCGATGTCCGGATCGTTCCAGGTGGCGCGGCCGGCGAAGATCTCGTTCATGTCTTCAAAACCGATGGTCTTCTCGATGATGGGCTCGAGGTACTCGGTGACGCACCAGGTGTCGGCGCTGCCGGCGGCGCAGCCGAAGGGGATCTTGCCGGCGGCCACGAGCGCGTCGCAGCAGGCGGTCAGATCTTCATAGGTCTGGGGAACATGGTCCCAGCCGACCTCGGCCAGCATGTCCATATTGGCGAAGAGGGTGACGATGTTGTAGGTCAGCGGAACCGCATAGTGGCTGCCGCCGTAGGAGGCGTTCTGGAGCATCACTTCGGGCAGGTCGCCGGCGAAGGGCTTGTAGGCCTCATCCAGGCAGTAGACGTTGCCGGCATCGACAAAGTCGCCCAGGAAGGCGCCGGACCAGGTGAAGAAGATGTCGGGCAGGGTCTCGGGGTCGCTCATGGCAGCCTTGATCTTGGTCTTGTAGGAGTTGTTCTCAAAAGCTTCCCACTCGATCTTGATGTCGGGGTGATTGGCCTCGAACTCGGCAATGGCGGCCTCGTAGGCGGGGCGGTTGGCGTCGGACTCGGTGGCGATGCACCAGAGCGTCAGGACCGTCTGGTCGGCAGAAGCCTCGGCGGCGGGAGCGGCCTCAGCGGCAGGGGCCTCGGCAGGGGCTGCCTCGGTGGCAGCGGGCGCTGCGGACTGGCCGCAGGCGGCAAGGGCAAAGATCATGCAAAGAGCCAGGGCAAGCGCAAAAATCTTTTTCATGGGTATCCTCCTTCTTTTTTGTTCCTTTTTTGATTTCTTTATCAAGACCCGGCAGCGGTGTCGGCGGCCTTCGCCCAATCCGGCGGCCGACGGTTCCCCTCCGAGATCTCTACAGTTTTCCGCGCGGCGGATGCCACGCGCGCGGTTCTGCGGCTTACCCGACGATTCGGGTTTCGGCCGCCTTTCGGCCGGTCAGCGCCTCGGTGCGTCTGTCCGGCGCGCCGAAGCCGGCGTACAGCGTCCAGCTGCCGCTGCCGGGGATGCGGTTTCCGGCCTCATCCACCACGGTCAGCGCGAGGGGGCTGATCCCGACGGTAAACTCCGCTTCCTCCCCCGCCCGCAGGTGCACCCTGCGGAAGCCGCAGAGGACCGGGTTCGGCGGGGCCAGAGGGGATTCCGTGTCGCGCAGGTAGAGCTCGATCACCTCGTCGGTGTCGGCGCTGCCTTCGTTCTTCACCCGGACCGCGGCGCTCTCCCGGGTCGCTTCCAGCCCGGTAACGGTGCAGCGGCTGTAGCTCAGGCCGTAGCCGAAGGGATAGAGCGCTTCGCCCTGATAGTAGCGGTAGGTGCGGTTTCGCATGGAGTAGTCCGTGAAGGCGGGCAGCTCCGCAAGGGCGCTGTCGCGGTAGAAGGTGACCGGGAGCTTCCCCGAGGGGGAGACCTCACCGAAGAGGATCTTCGCGACTTCCGCGCCGCCTTCCGCGCCCGGATACCAGGACAGGAGCACCGCGCCGGCGGACTCCTCGGCGGGAGAGAGGTCAATCGCGCTGCCGGCCATCAGGATCACGGCGGTCGGCTTTCCGACGGCGAGGACGCGCTCAAGCAGCAGCCGCTGCGGGGCCGGGAGGAGCAGGTCGGGCTTGTCGCCGGAGTAATAGCTGTTGCCGGTGTCCCCCTCTTCCCCTTCCAGGGTCTCGTCCAGGCCGAGGACGAGGATCACGGTGTCACTCGCCTTCGCGACCGCGACGGCTTCGGCCAGCCGGTCGTTGGGGAGCGCGAGCGGTTCCACGCGGTCGCCGCTCAGGCCGCAGCCTTCGGAATACAGCACCCGGCACTTCCCCGCCGTCCGGTCCTGGATCCCCTCCAGCACCGTGGTGTAGCGGGAGGCGGTACCGTGGTAGTTGCCGATCAGCGCCGCGCGGCTGTTCGCGTTCGGCCCGATGACGCCCAACGTGCCGCAGCGCGCCGGATCCAGCGGGAGCAGGCCGTCGTTCTTCAGCAGGACGCAGGCCTCGCGCGCCGCCTTCCGGGCGAGGGCGAGGTGCTCCTCACACCCGATCACCGAGTAGGGAATGCTGTCGTATTCGCTGCCTTCCTCCCCGAGGGTCCCGAGCAGGAAGCGCGTGGTAAAGAGGCGCACGGCCGAGCGGGTGATGTCCTCTTCGCTGATCATCCCGAGCTCAAAGGCGTGCATGATATGCTGGTAGGTGCAGCCGCAGTTGAGGTCGCAGCCGGCCTTCAGCGCCATGGTCACCGACTCCACGGGAGCCGAGGTGACCTTATGATTCTCATGGAAGTCGCGGATGGCCCAGCAGTCGGAGACGAAGTGGCCTTCAAAGCCCCATTCGCCGCGCAGCTTTTCCATCAGCATTCCGCTGGCGCAGCAGGGTTCGCCGTTTGTGCGGTTATAGGCGCCCATGACCGCCTCGACCTTCGCGTCCCGGACCAGCGCCCGGAAGGCGGGGAGGTAGGTCTCCTCCAGGTCCTTCGGGGAGGCGAGGGCGTTAAAGCGGTGGCGCAGCTCCTCCGGGCCGCTGTGGACCGCGAAGTGCTTGGCGCAGGCGGTGGTCTTCAGGGTCTCCCCCTTCCCCTGCAGGCCCTTCACAAAGGCCGTGCCGAGGCGGGAGGTGAGATACGGATCCTCGCCGTAGGTCTCGTGGCCGCGTCCCCAGCGGGGATCGCGGAAAATATTGATGTTGGGCGACCACATGGTCAGCCCGTGGTAGATATCCCGGTCGCCTTCGGCGGAGAGGGCGTTGTACTTCGCCCGGGCCTCATCGCCGATCGCGGAGGCGATCTCCTCCAGCAGCGCGTCGTCAAACATGGCCGCGAGGCCGATCGCCTGCGGGAAGACCGTCGCCGAGCCGCCGCGGGCGAGGCCGTGCAGCGCCTCGTTCCACCAGTTATAGGCGGGAACGCCGAGCCGCTCCACCGCCGGAGAATCAAAGCGAAGCTGCGAGGCCCGCTCTTCCACCGTCATGCGGCTGACCAGTTCTTCCGCCAGCGCCCTGGCCTGCTCACGCGTCATCTGCTCCCGTTCCTTTCCGCGGAGGCTTCTCCGCTGTCACTGTCCATCGATCTGTCTGACCGTACCGCCCTCCAGCAGCTGTCCCTTTACCACGATGTATTCCGCCGGGGTCGTCCGGGGGTTCTCGATCCGGAGAACCAGCTTCTCCGCTGCGATCTTCCCCAGGTCATCCGCGTTCTGGCGCCAGGTGGTCAGCCGGGGGCTCAGCATACCGGCGAGATGGATGCCGTCGTAGCCCATGATGGAGATATCCTCGGGGATGTGCAGGCCCGCCTCCAGAATGGCGTTGATGCCGCCGATGCCGGAATAATCGTCCGAAAACAGGATGCAGGTCGGCCGGTCCCGCAGGGCAAGCAGTTTCTTCGTGGCCTCGCTGCAGCCTCTGGGCTCGTGATACTCACATTCCATCATATATTCATCCGGGATATTCAGCCCCAGTTCCTCACAGGTGCGGTAGAAGCCGGTCAGGCGGTTCTCGGTCACAGCGGTCGGATTGCCGCGGATGTAGGCGATCTTCCGGTGTCCTTTCTCATAAGCGTAGCGGACCAGCGTTTCCATGCCGATTATGTTGTCGGACAGCACCGCCGTGCGGTTGTTGAAGGCGTGGTCCAGCGTGACCACCGGGATGTCGGAGCTGACCAGCTCCTGCACCTGGGGCGAGAAGAAGTCCGCGCAGATCAGCGCGACGCCGTCAACCGCGCGGTAGAGCGCGTGCTGCAGGTAGCTGGTGCCCTCCCCGCCGACGCCGCGGTTCAGGAAGGTGATGTCATAGCCGAAGCGTTCCGCCTCGAAACGGAAGCTGTTCAGGATCGCCGCGAAGTACTCATGCATGAAACCGCTGTTCTGCAGATCCTCAAACACGATGCCCAGGTTATAGGTGCGGTTGGTCTTCAGCGCCCGGGCGACATAATTGCCGGTGTAGCCCAGCTCCTTCGCCGCGGCGATGATCTTCTCCCGGGTCGCCTGCCCGATATCCGTCTGGCCGCTGAGGGCCTTGCTGACGGTTGCCACGGAGACGCCGCAATGATTCGCGATGTCCTTCATGGAAACCACAGCCGGCACCCCCTAAAAACTTTACTTAATCGATTTCGCACCTAAATCATAGCGCGAAATTCCCCTGTTTGCAAGAGCAAATTGGCGGATCTTCCATTTTTGGCGCATTTAGACAAACTTGGTTGTCGATTTTTGTGCATTTTGTATAGGAGCTTGTTCGGGGCCTGTATCGGCGGTGTCTGTTTTCGAAACTCCCGCGAAAAATTATGCCCGTTTTTTTGAAAAAAATATTGCTTTTCGGAAAAGATTGCGCTATCCTAAACAGGAAACAGGCCCTTAAACGATTTCGGTAAGGAGCAAGACAATCATGAAATACGGGTACTTTCAGGACTCCGACCGGGAGTATGTGATCACCACACCGGATACGCCGCTGCCCTGGATCAACTATCTGGGCAGTGAGGATTTCTTCGCGCTCCTCAGCAACACCGCAGGCGGCTACTGCTTCTACCGCGACGCGCGGCTGCGGCGTCTGACCCGCTACCGCTACAACGGCTGCCCGCTGGATTCCGAGGGCTTCCGGATCTATATCCGGGACGGCGGGACGGTCTGGAACCCCGGCTGGCAGCCGGTTCAGACGCCCCTCGACGAGTACCGCTGCCGGCACGGCCTCGGCTACTCCGTCATCGAGGGCACGAAGAACGGCCTGCTCGCAAGGCAGGAGCTGTTCGTGCCCAAAGGGGACAGCTGCCTGCTGACGCGTGTCACGCTTCTTAACTGCAGTGGGGCGGAGAAACAGGTTTCGCTGTTCCCCTATCTGGAGTTCTGCCTCTGGGACGCCATGGACGACAGCTCCAACTTCCAGCGCAACTATTCCATCGGCGAAGTCGAGGTGGAACCCGCGGCCATCTACCATAAGACGGAGTACCGCGAGCGGCGCGACCATTACGCCGTTTTCTGGTCCAGCGCGGCGCCGGACGGCTTCGACACCCAGCGGGAGGCCTTCCTCGGGCGCTACGGCAGCGCCGCCCGGCCCGAGGCCGTGTTCGGCGCCGGCTGCACGGGCAGCATCGCGCACGGCTGGCAGCCGATCGCGGCCATGGAGTTTGCCGTCACGCTGGCGCCGGGAGAGAGCCGGAGCCTGATCCTCGGCCTCGGCTATATCGAGAACCCGCGCGAAGAGAAGTGGGAGGCCCCGGGCGTCATCAACAAAACGCGCGCGCACGCCATGATCGCGCGCTACGCGGACGATGCGGCCTTCGACGCGGCGCTCGCGGCGCTGCGGGACTACTGGGCGGAGCTCCTGGGGAAGGTCCGCGTGGACAGCGGCAATGAGAAGCTGGACCGCATGGTCAACATCTGGAACCAGTACCAGTGCATGGTGACCTTTAATATGAGCCGCTCCGCCAGCTATTTTGAGAGCGGCATGGGACGGGGCATGGGCTTCCGGGATTCCTGCCAGGATCTGCTCGGCTTCGTGCATATGATCCCGGAGCGGGCGCGGGAGCGCATTCTGGACATCGCCGCGACGCAGTTTCCCGACGGGAGCGCCTACCACCAGTACCAGCCGCTGACCAAAAAGGGGAATCTGGCCGTCGGCAGCGGCTTCAATGACGACCCGCTCTGGCTGATCGCCGGCACGGACGCCTATCTGCGCGAGACCGGCGACTGGTCCATCCTGGAGGAGCCCTGCGCCTTTGACAGCGACCTCTCCCTGGCCGAGCCGCTGCTGGAGCACCTCCGGCGCAGCTTCCGCTATACCCTGACCCACCTGGGGCCGCACGGCCTGCCCCTGATCGGGCGCGCGGACTGGAACGACTGTCTGAACCTGAACTGCTTTTCCGAGCATCCGGGCGAGAGCTTCCAGATCACCGGACCCAGTTCGGGTCCCGTGGCGGAGAGCGTCTTCATCGCAGGCATGTTTGTCAAATACGGCCGCGCCTGGGCGGAGATCTGCCGGCACCTCGGCCTGGACGAGGAGGCCGACGAAGCCGAGGCGGCGACAGCCGCCATGGAGGCGAAGGTTCTGGATGCCGGCTGGGACGGCGCCTGGTTCCGCCGGGCCTATGACGCCTTCGGCCGGGTGGTCGGCGGGAAGGAATGCGAAGAGGGGCAGATCTTCCTTGAGCCGCAGGGCATGTGCGTGATGGCCGGCATCGGGAAGGAGACCGGCGAAGCCGCGCAGGCGCTCCGGAGCGTGGAGGAGCGGCTGGATACCAGGTACGGCATCGTTCTGCTGCAGCCGGCCTATACCCGCTACCGTCCGGAGCTCGGGGAGATCAGCAGCTACCCGCCCGGCTACAAGGAGAACGCCGGCATCTTCTGCCACATCAACCCCTGGATCGTCTGCGCCGAGGCGGAGCTCGGCCACGGCGACCGGGCCTTTGAGGTCTACTGCCGGACGGCCCCCGCCTGGCTGGAGGAGATCAGCGAAATCCACCGGACCGAGCCCTATGTCTACAGCCAGATGATCGCCGGCATCGACGCCCCCAGCTTCGGCGAGGGGAAGAACAGCTGGCTGACCGGCACCGCGGCGTGGAGCTTTGTCGGCGTCTCGCAGGCGATTCTGGGTATCCAGCCCACCCTGGACGGGCTGCGGATCGATCCCTGCATCCCCGCCCGCTGCAGGGGCTTTACCGCGGTCCGGCAGTACCGCGGGGCGGAATACCGGATTACGGTGGAAAACCCGGACGGCGTTCAGCGCGGCGTGCGCGAGGTGAGCGTCGACGGGGTCCTGCAGGCGGGCAATGTGCTGCCGCCCGCCCCGGCCGGGAGCACGGTGGCGGTTCGGGTCCGCCTGGGCTGAAGCGAATAAAAAACAAAACGGATGGAGAAGAGGCTTTCCTGCCTGTTCTCCATCCGTTTTGTTTATCTTTTTCTGTTTTATTCCGTCTCCGCCAGCCGGGCGTGTCCGGCCAGAACGGTCACGGTGTTGTCGCGCACATCCGCGATGCCGCCGCTGAGCTGCAGGCGTTTTTCCGTGCCGTCTTCCATCCGGAAGCGGGCCTCGCCCTCCCGCAGCGCGCAGAGCATCGGGGCGTGATGCGCCAGAACGCCGACGGAGCCGCCCTCCACCGGGAGTCTGCAGGCCGAAGCGCTGCCCTGCAGCAGGGGGCCGTCGGCCGTGATGACCGACAGCTGAAAGCAGTTTGCCATGGCGCCCCTCCGTCAGAAGCTGCCGCGTTTGGCGATCACTTCGTCGATCGTGCCGCAGAGCAGGAAGGCCTGTTCCGGGAGATCGTCGACATCGCCGCCCAGGATGGCCTGGAAGCCCTTGATGGTCTCCGCCAGCGGGACATACTTGCCCTGCATGCCGGTGAAGGCCTCCGCCACGTGGAAGGGCTGGGAGAAGAAGCGCTGGATGCGCCGCGCCCGGTTGACAACCGCGCGGTCTTCCACGCCGAGCTCGTCCATGCCGAGCACTGCGATGATGTCCTGCAGCTGGCGGTACTTCTCGAGCACCTGCTGCACGGCGCGGGCGGTCTCATAGTGCTCCCGGCCGAGGATGACCGGGTCCAGGATGCGGGAGGAGCTCTCCAGCGGATCGACCGCCGGGTAGATGCCGAGCTCCGCGATAGAACGGGAGAGCACCGTTGTGGCGTCGAGGTGCGCGAAGGTGGTGGCCGGGGCCGGGTCCGTCAGGTCGTCGGCCGGGACATAGATCGCCTGGACCGAGGTGACGGAGCCGTTCTTGGTCGAGGTGATGCGCTCCTGCAGGTCGCCCATCTCGCTCGCGAGCGTCGGCTGGTAGCCGACGGCCGAGGGCATTCTGCCGAGCAGGGCGGAGACCTCGGAGCCCGCCTGGGTAAAGCGGAAAATGTTGTCGATAAAGAGCAGCACGTCCTTCCCGGACTTATCGCGGAAGTTCTCGGCGATGGTCAGGCCGGAGAGCGGAACGCGTAGACGCGCGCCGGGCGGCTCGTTCATCTGGCCGAAGACCAGCGCCGTCTTGTTGATGACGCCGGACTCGTTCATCTCGTTCCAGAGGTCGTTTCCCTCACGGGAGCGCTCGCCGACCCCGGCGAAGACCGAGTAGCCGCCGTGCTCGTAGGCGACGTTGCGGATCAGCTCCATGATCAGGACGGTTTTGCCGACGCCGGCGCCGCCGAAGAGGCCGATTTTGCCGCCGCGGGCATAGGGCGTCAGCAGGTCCACGACCTTGATGCCGGTCTCCAGCATCTCCGTCGCGGGGAGAATATCCGTAAAGGCGGGCGGCTTGCGGTGGATGGGCAGGCGCTCCGCGCCTTCCACCGGGCCCTTGCCGTCGATGGGATCCCCGACCACGTTGAACATGCGGCCGAGGGTCTGTTCCCCGACCGGGACCGTAATGGAGGCGCCGGTGTCGACGGCCTCGGTCCCGCGGGAGATGCCGTCGGTGGAGGAGAGGGCGATGCAGCGCACATCCCTTCCGCCGAGCTGCTGAACCACCTCCAGCACGACTTTGCGCTCCGGGAGACGGACCTCCACCGCGTTATAGATCTCCGGGAGCTTTCCCTCCGGAAAATGGATGTCGACCACGGGGCCGATCACCCGTCTGACTGTTGCGTTTTTCATGATCTCCCTCCGGCCGCGTTCTTCCGCAGCGCTTCCGCACCGCCGGCGATTTCCGAAATCTCGGTGGTAATCGCCGCCTGACGGGCATGGTTGAGTTCCAGCGTCAGCTGTTCGATCAGTTCTTCGGTATTATCCGCCGCCGCCGACATCGCTGTCGTCCGCGCGGCGTGTTCCCCGGTGCGGGCCTCCAGCAGGATGCCGTGCACGGTGTTGATGATATACAGGTCCAGCAGGGTTTTCAGCACGGACTCCCGGTCCGGCTCAAAAATGACCTGTTCCGCCGTCTTTCCCGCCTCTTCGCCGGCTTCCGGGTTCTCCATCGGCAGGAAGCGGCGGCTGACCGGCGTCTGGGTCAGCACGGAGCGGTACGACTGATAGACAAAGATGACCTCGTCCACGGTGCCTTCCAGATACAGGCCTTCGAGCTTCTCCGCGAGGGAGAGCGCCTCTTCGGCGGTCGGCGTATCGCTGATGTCGACGGTCTCCGCCGGATGCAGGCCCGCCGCGGCGATCAGGTCCTTCCCCCAGCGTCCGCAGGTGATGAGGTAGGGCTGTGTGTCCTTCTGCTTCATCAGCTTTTCGCAGAAGCGGAGGAGAGACTGGTTGTAGATGCCGCAGAGCCCGCGGTTGCCGACCATCAGGACGTAGCAGCTGGTCCTGCATTCCGGGCGCGGCTGCAGCAGCGGATGCGAGAGGGCGTTCTCCCCGTCGGAGAGGCGGGAGAGAATCTCCCCGCAGCGCTCCGAGAAGGCGGTCTGACCGGAGAAGCTCCCCTGGGTCTTCCGGAGCTTGGACGCGGCGACCATCTTCATGGACTTGGTAATCTGCCTTGTGTTTTCAACGCTTCGAATGCGGGTACGGATCGCACGCAGATTGGCCATGCGGACCACCTCCCTTCTTCACCCCGGCGCTCAGGCCGCGGTAAAACTCTCCGTATAGGTCCGGATCTCTTCCTTCAGACGGTCGCTCTCCTCTTTGCTGAGCTTGCGGCCGCTGTTGATGATGCCGGTCAGCTCCGGCCAGTGTGATTTGACATAGGGGATCAGGCCCTTTTCAAAGGCCGCGACGTCCCCGAGCTCAATGCCGTCGGCAAAGCCCTCGTTCACGGCGAAGATCGAGATCACCTGATCCGCGGCTTCCATCGGGGAGTAGTTGCGCTGCTTCAGGACCTCCGTCATCCGGTCGCTGCGGTGCAGCGTCGCCCGCGTCGCCTTGTCCAGATCCGACCCGAACTGGGAGAAGGCCTGGAGCTCGCGGTACTGGGCGAGGTCCATGCGGAGCCTGCCCGCGACCTGCTTCATGGCGCCCAGCTGCGCCGAACCGCCGACACGGGACACCGAGAGCCCGACGTTGACCGCCGGACGGATGCCGGCGTTGAAGAGGTCGGTCTCCAGGAAGATCTGGCCGTCGGTGATGGAGATGACGTTGGTGGGGATATACGAGGAGATGTCGCCCGCCTGGGTCTCGATGACGGGAAGGGCGGTCATGCTGCCGCCGCCTTCCTCATCGCTGAGGCGCGCCGCGCGCTCCAGGAGACGGGAATGCAGGTAAAAGACATCGCCGGGGTAGGCCTCGCGTCCGGGCGGACGGTGCAGCAGGAGGGAAATCTCACGGTAGGCCACCGCCTGCTTGGAGAGGTCGTCGTAGATGATCAGGACGTCCCTGCCCTTATGCATGAAATACTCGCCCATCGCGCAGCCGGCGTAGGGCGCGACATACAGCATGGGTGCGGACTCCGAGGCGCTCGCGCTGACGACGATGGTGTAGTCCATCGCGCCGCGCTCCCGCAGCTTCTGTACAAAGCCCGCGACCGTCGACTCCTTCTGGCCGATGGCCACGTAGACGCAGATCATGTCCTTGCCCTTCTGGTTCAGGATGGTGTCCAGAAGGATCGCCGATTTGCCGGTCTGGCGGTCGCCGATGATGAGCTCGCGCTGGCCGCGGCCGATCGGGACCAGGGCGTCGATGGCCTTGATGCCGGTCTGCATCGGGACGGAAACCGGCTGGCGCATGATGACGCCGGGCGCCTGCCCTTCGATGGGCAGGGTGTGGGTGGTGTGGATCTCGCCCGCGCCGTCGATGGGCCTGCCGAGGGCGTCCACCACGCGGCCGATCAGCTCCTCACCGACCGGGACCTCGATAATCCGCCCGCTGCGGCGAACCCGGTCGCCCTCCTGCAGGCCGGAATAGTTCCCGAGCAGAACCACGCCGATGTTGTCCTTCTCCAGGTCCATCACCATGCCCTGCAGGTCATTGCCGAATTCGATCAGCTCGCCGGCCATGGCGTCGGAAACGCCGGAGACCCGGCAGATGCCGTCGGACACGCTGACGACGGTTCCGGTCTGGTAGACATCCGGCTCCGGCCGAACCTGCCGCAGCTGGGCGCGCAGCAGCTCCACGAGGTCCTCCCCGTCGTGGCCGAGCACGGTGACGCCGTCCTTCGCGCGCTCGAGCATGCTGTCGAGCGTGTAATCATAGACCGTGTCGCCGATCTGCAGATAAATGCCGCCGGCGAGGCTCGCATCCTCCTCCACGGAGAAGCAGACCTCGTCCTCGGTCGCTGACTCCCCGCACTCGCGCAGGGCAGAGAGCACGGCGTTCAGCACGCAGCCGCGCTGTTCGGCGGACAGCGCCTGCGCGCTGCGCACCTGAACGGACAGCTGTCCGTTTTCCTGAAAGCCGAGCTCGTCGCCGAGGGTCAGATGCAGATTCTCTGTGGCGCGGCGCACCATCCTGTCCGTCAGGGCGGCGCAGGCCTGCGCATAGCCGCCGGTCTTCACCAGCTGCCGCACTTCCCCGATGACCTCCTCCATGGCCTCCCGCGTCAGATCCTGCCGCGCGCTCCTGCTGCGCTGGAGAATGCTCCGCTCCGTGTCGGCCGCGCGCTCCCGCGCCTGCTGAAGGTCTTCGTTCTGCGCGGCGGTCTTCCGCGCCTCCGCATCGTCCCCGGCAGTACGGAGAATCTCCGCGCGCTCTTTTTCGGCGGCGGCGTTTGTCTGCGGAATGCCGGCCAGAGCCGCGTCGGCGTTTTCCGCCGCGGCGGAAGCGGCTTTCAGGTCTTCCTCTATTTTGGTACGGCGTCCGCCAAACATCTTCGGAACGATCTTCTTCCCGATGATGAAGAGCGCCGCCGCAAGGATCGCAAAGTTAATCAGCCCGTAAACCAGGGTATAGCCTGTAGTCATGTCCGGTCATCCCTCCTCTCTGCATATTGTTTCACGTTCTGTTACTGTTCCAGCAGCTTCCCTGCGAGGAGCTCCGCGAGCTCCGGCGAGGCAGCCTTCAGCTGAGCGGCGGAAGAGGCCTTCCGGTCCTCCAGCGCGGCCTCGGCGTCGACGAGATCCTGCTTCGCCTTTGCCTTGTCCTCAGCCGCGCTCTCCGCTCGCAGGCGCCGGGCTTCGGCATCCGCGTCAGCCAGAATCCGCTTTGCCTCTTCCCGGGTCTCCGCCTTCGCTTCGGCAAGCCGGGCGTCATTCTCCCTGACCCGGTCCAGCGCGGCCTGCTCGGCAGCATGCTTTTCGTCCATGGCGGCCTGACGCTCGTCCATGACGCGCAGAATCGGAGTAAAGAGAAAGCGTTTTAACAGAAAATAGAGCAGAAAGAAGTTGATGACCGTCCAGATAAGCTCCGATGGATTGATACTGAGCATGGACTGTCTCCTCCCTCTTGAATCGGATGTCCGAGTCTGAAAAACTCAGACCTTGGAGATCAGCATAAAGGCGATCAGCAGGCCGTAGATGGTCAGGGCCTCCATCAGGCCCAGAGAGATGACCAGCGTAGAGCGGATCTCACCGGCGGCTTCCGGCTGACGGGCGATGGCGTCCATGGCGCTGCTGGCGGTTTTGCCCTGCGCGAGAGCGGGGCAGATCGTGCTGAGAGCAATCGCAAACGCGGCGGCGAGGGCGATAACGGCGGATGTTTCCATAGGTATGTTCCTCCTGAAAATAAAATGAAATAATGGGGTAAATCAGAATGTTCCTGTTTCGCAGGGCTTATTCGGCTGCTTCGGCGACGTAGATCGAAAGCAGCATGGTGAAGACCATGGCCTGAATCAGGCAGAAGAGCATGCTCAGCACCTGCATGACCAGGGGCACCAGAATCGGGAAAATGCTGTAAAGATTCTCCGTCACGGTCTCCTCCCCGTACAGGTTGCCGTATAGACGCAGCGCCAGCGAGAACGGGCGCACGACCTGCTCAATCAGGGAGAGGAAAAACAGCGGGATCGTCATGGCGGTCAGCACGCTCAGGATATACTTCCCGAAGCCCTTTTCCTTCACGCCGATCACATGGATCGTAAAGAAGGCAATGATGCCGAGTCCGGCCGTGACAGAAAAGCTGGCCGTGGGGACGTGGAAGGCCTTCAGATGTCCCGCGCCCGGCAGCAGGCCGGAATAGTTGCTGACAATAATGAAGATAAAGAAGGTTGCGAACAGCGGAAAATACTTCTTCGTCAGATGCTTCCCCAGCGTGCCTTCAAAATAGTCCCGCAGCTTCGCGACGGCCATCTCCGCGACGTTCTGCAGCTTTCCCGGAACCGTCTTCAGGTTCCGCGTGGCGAGCCAGCTGAACAGCGTCAGGGCCAGAATGATGGCCCACATGGTTGTCACCGTTCCCGTTACCTGCAGGGGGCCGATCGAAAACAGGACGTTACTCGCCTCTTCCAATAAAGATCACCTCCATCCGTTCAGCCTGTCGGATCCCGTCGTCCCGGACGGGTCCGATGCTGCAGAGAAAATCTCTGTTCTTGTTATCATACACTATTTTCGGGTTTTTGAAAAGGCTTCCCGCCGCCATTTTTCGGAAAATGCCCAATTCTTTTTCTTCTCGGAGTCGGCGTCTCCGCCTTTCGGAGCGCCTCCGTCGGAAGCAAAAAGGAGCTGCCCCGCCGGACCGGATCGCCGGCTGAGGCAGCTTATGCCTGATTCTGTTATGCTTACACGCCGAACAGCAGCTCGCCATAGGTCGGGAAGGGCCAGCAGTCCGCGGCAGTCACCGTCTCCGCCTCGTCGCAGAGCGCGCGCAGCTCCGCCATCCGCTGCAGGACCTCGTCCCGGATGTGGAAGGCCTGGACCGTGTTGTCCTCGCCCTCATGCGCGGCGACGCAGGCTTCGAGCGTGTCGGCAGCGGCGTCGATGCCGTCGACCAGGAGGGAGAGCTTCCGGATGAGCCGGGTCTCATAGCTGCAGGCCAGACCCGGGTCGGCAGCCGTCTTCGCGAGTTTGCCCGCGGAGAGGTCCGCGCAGTACTTCGAAACCGCCGGGAGAATCTGCCGCCTGGCCATGTCAACCATGGTCAGAGCCTCAATGCGGACCGTGCGGACGTAGTTCTCCATCTTGGTCTCATAGCGGGAGCGGATCTCCACTTCGGAAAAGACCTTATGCCGGACGAGCATCTCGATGTTGGCGGGATCCAATACCCTGACCAGGGCATCCGGCGTGGTGGGCAGGTTGGACAGGCCGCGGACTTCGGTCGCCTCCTTCGTCCAGCTGTCGTCGTAGCCGTTGCCGTTGAAGATAATCCGCCTGTGGGCGGTGATGTTCTCCTTGATCAGGTCGTGCAGGCGGGCGTCAAAGTCCTCCGCCGCCTCCAGGTCGTCGGCGAA
The DNA here is from genome assembly GCA_017448455.1 of Oscillospiraceae bacterium. Classification (GTDB taxonomy): domain Bacteria; phylum Bacillota; class Clostridia; order Oscillospirales; family Oscillospiraceae; genus Limivicinus. Next base: position 61,651 of record JAFSLL010000167.1, read on the forward strand.
TACCCGCAGGGCCTCCGCGACGGCGCTGTTGATCATGATGTTCGCGCAGGAGATGGAGTCGCTGGAGCCGACCATGCGGAACTCGAACTTGTTGCCGGTGAAGGCAAAGGGCGAGGTGCGGTTGCGGTCCGTCGTATCCCGGTTGAAGCGCGGAAGCACGTCGGCGCCGAGGCGGATGCGCTTCTTCTCCGTGCCGGCGTAGGGGGTGTCGCTCTCGATCGCGTCGAGGATGGCGGTCAGCTCATCGCCGAGGAACATGGAGACAATGGCCGGGGGCGCCTCGGAGGCGCCAAGGCGGTGGTCGTTGCCCGCGGTCGCCACGCTCAGGCGCAGCAGATCCTGATACTCATCCACGGCCTTGACCACCGCAACCAGGAAGAGCAGGAACTGCGCGTTCTCGTGCGGCGTCTCGCCGGGGCTGAGCAGGTTCACGCCGGTGTTGGTGGCGATGGACCAGTTGTTGTGCTTGCCGCTGCCATTGACACCGGCAAAGGGCTTCTCATGCAGGAGGCACATCAGGTTGTGCCGGCGGGCCACCTTCTTCATGATCTCCATGGTCAGCTGGTTGTGGTCGGAAGCGATGTTGCTAGTGGTAAAGATCGGGGCGAGCTCATGCTGGGCGGGCGCGACCTCGTTATGCTGGGTCTTGGCATAGATGCCGAGCTTCCAGAGCTCCTCGTTCAGCTCTTCCATAAAGGCCATCACGCGCGGCTTGATCGCGCCGAAGTAATGGTCGTCCAGCTCCTGGCCCTTCGGCGGGCGGGCGCCGAACAGGGTGCGGCCGGTATAGATCAGGTCCTTGCGTTTGAGGTACATGTCCCGGTCGATCAGGAAGTATTCCTGCTCCGGGCCGACATTGGTCACGACGCGCTTGACCTCGGTATTGCCGAAGAGCCGCAGGATCCGCATTGCCTGCCGGCTCAGGGCCTCCATGCTGCGCAGGAGCGGGGTCTTCTTATCCAGCGCCTCGCCGCCGTAGGAGCAGAAGGCGGTCGGGATGCAGAGGACCTTCTCCTTGATGAAGGCATAGGAGGTGGGGTCCCAGGCCGTATAGCCGCGCGCCTCAAAGGTGGAGCGCAGGCCGCCGGAGGGGAAGCTGGAGGCGTCCGGTTCCCCGGTGATGAGGTTCTTGCCGGAAAACTCCATAATGACATGGCTGTCCGGGGCCGGCGTGATGAAGCTGTCGTGCTTCTCGGCCGTGATGCCGGTCAGCGGCTGGAACCAGTGCGTAAAATGCGTCGCGCCGTTTTCCACGGCCCACTCGCACATGGCGTCGGCGACCGCGTTGGCCACGGAGAGCTCCAGCTTCTTCCCGTTGTTGATGGTCTGCCGCAGGGAGCGGTAGACGTCCGCGGAGAGTCTGGCCCGCATGACCTTGTCATCAAAAACTTTGCATCCGAACATTTCCGGTACGGTACTCATGTCCATTCCCTCTTTCGTTTTTCAGATTGGCTGATGAACGGTTGAATGCAGCTTATTCAAAACGAGAGACCGAGGCGTGCAGATGCCCTTCTGGGACGCCCTTGTCTCTCGTTGCGCGTATCTTACCCGAGTTTCCGGGAAATGTCAAGGAAGCTACGATACATTTTCCGTATGTTTATAATTCCCTGTGTTTATTTGCTCTCTTCCTCGTCCTTCTCCCTGGACAGCATGACGTTGGCCAGAACGGAAAAGTTAATGCGGTTGATCCAGATCAGAACTTGCCAAGCGAGCCGGAGTTTTCCTGGTTTGGCATGTACTCTTCGCGCTTGCCGGGGAGGATGGCGTTGAGAATGATGCCGACGATCGAGGCAACCGCGAGGCCGGAGAGAGCGATCTTCATATCGCCGATCATGAAGGAGATAGCACCAGTTGCGTTGTTGCCGCCAAGCGTGATATCTGCGCCGAGGAGACCGGAGAAGTTGATGCCGAGTGCGAGACCGAGGATGACAGCCGCAACGATGATGTTCCTGGACTTCTGGAAGTCAGTGTGGTTCTCGACCATGTTGCGTATGCCGACAGCGGAGATCATACCATAGAGGATGATCGACACTCCACCGACCGTGGCGGCGGGCATGGCGGAGATCAGGGCTGCAAATTTCGGACAGAAAGAGAGGACGATTGCAAAGATCGCCGCAAGGCGGACGACCAGTGGATCGTAAACCTTCGTCAATACGAGGACACCGGTATTCTCGCCATAGGTCGTGTTGGCCGGGGCACCAAAGAGCGCAGCGATCGTGGTGCCGATACCATCGCCGATCAGGGTGCGGTGCAGGCCCGGATCCTCGATCAGGTTCCGCTCGATCGTGCCACCGATGGCGGAAATATCGCCGACGTGCTCCATCATGGTCGCAAAGGAGATCGGGACGATCATGATGATCGAGGAGATCAGCAAACCGGAGTTAACCTTGCCGGAGCCGAAGAGACCGAAAACCGTATTCTGCATCTGGACGGGAAGCCCGATCCAGGCGGCTTCTTTAACGCCACTGAAATCGACAGTGCCGGTCACGGCCGCAAGCAGGTAGGAGACCAGGACGCCCATCAGGATCGGAACGATCTTCAGCATGCCATTGCCCCAGATGTTGCAGACGATAACAACGACAATTGCAGTAAGGGCGATGAGCCAGTTAGAAGAGCAATTGTTGATGGCAGACGGTGCGAGGATCAGGCCGATCGCGATAATGATCGGGCCGGTAACAACGGGCGGGAAGAAGCGCATGACGTTCTTCGAGCCGAAGGCCCTGCAGATCGCCGCAAGGATGAGGTAGAGCAGACCGGCGCAGGCAACGCCAACGCAGGCGTAGGGCAGAGCCTCAGCCTGTGACAGGCCTATTTCTGCGCCGGAGGCGACAACGGAGAAATAGCCGCCAAGAAAGGCGAAGGAGGAGCCGAGGAAGACGGGGACTTTCTTACCTGTGACAAAGTGCATGAACAGCGTGGCGAGGCCGGCGAAGAGCAGTGTCGCGGACACGCTCAACCCGGTCAAGATCGGAACGAGCACGGTGGCGCCGAACATGGCGAAGAGGTGCTGTACACCAAGAATCAGCATTTTCGGTGTGCCGAGGGTACGCGCATCATAGATCGGGCCGTCGACGGCCGCTTTCTTTTCGTTATCCATTTTCATCTTTACCTTTCCAAATAAAATTAATGAAAATCTATATGGAAGGGAGAGCTTAATCTCCCATATCCATCAGAAAAACGCCGGTCTCGCCGTCATAGGACGGAACGCGGACCTCCACCAGTTCGGAGCGGGAGGTGGGGAGATTCTTCCCGACATAGTCCGCGTGGATGGGCAGCTCCCGATGGCCGCGGTTTATCAGGATGGCGAGCTGGATGGTCTTCGGTCGGCCGCAGCGGAAAATCGCCTCAATCGCTGCGCGCGCGGTCCTGCCCGTGTACATCACATCGTCAAATAAAACAACATCCCTGCCGTTTACATCAAACGGAAGGGAGGCCCTCATGACCTCGGGATGATCCGAAACCTGGCTCAGGTCGTCCCGATAAAAGCGAATATCAATGCTGCCGCAGGGGACTTCGATCCCCTCAAAGGCGGCGATGTTGTCGCGGACGCGCTCGGCAATGGGCTCACCGCGGCGGAGAATCCCGACAAAAACAAGGTTATCCGCGCCCCTGTTCTTCTCGATGATCTCGTGGGAGATACGCATCAGCGCGCGCTTCATCGCGCTCTCGTCCATAATCTGCGCTTTCTGACGCATGCTGCCGCCTCCCTTCATAAAAAAAGCCTGCCTTCCGGCAGGATCGCAGCTTGGCGCGGACGCAGACTGCGCCCACTACACCCTATCGACGATTTTGCCGGTATCACGGTACCGCTTAAAAATCTCTTTTCTGGCCGGATTATACAACCGGGAGAAGCAAAATGCAAGCGGTTTTTTCCGGCGGGGGCACAGTTTGTGGCTTTGGATAAAGTCCAAAACACGATATCTTGTATTTTGGTAGAATCTGCCGAAGCGCTCTCTGCTGATCGACAGAAAAACCCTCCGGATTGCCGGAGGGTTTGACTGGCGGTCCGTTCGGGAACCGATTCAAATATTCGCTCAGGCTTTGGCCTTCGCGTCCATCTCCTTCTCCCACTCGTTGACGCAGACGGCGCAGGAAGCGTCGCCGACGACGTTCAGAGCGGTACGGCCCATGTCGAACAGACGGTCGATGCCGTAGATGATGCCGATGTAGGTGGGCGGGATGCCGACCGCGTCGAGCACCATGGCCAGCATGATCATGCCGGCGCCGGACGTACCGGCCGTGCCGATGGAGGCCAGCGTCGCGGTGACCACGATGGTGATCATCTGGACCAGCGTCAGGTCAATGCCGATGCACTTGGCCAGGAAGATGGCGGCGACGCACTGATAGATGGCGGTGCCGTCCATGTTGATCGTCGCGCCGAGCGGCAGGACGAAGGACGAAATCTCACCGTGGACATCCATATCGTCGCAGCACTCCTTGGTAACCGGCAGAGACGCGACAGAGGAGGTGGAGGTGAAGGCAAAGGCAGCGGCCGGGAAAACCTTCTTAAAGAAGGTGCCCGGGGACATCTTCGCAAAGATCTTGACGCTCATGCTGTAGACCAGCACGACATGGATCGCGTAGCCGATGTAGGCGGCCAGCAGAACCAGACCGAGAGAACCGAGGATTTTCGGACCCTGGGCGGCGACGACCCAGACCATCAGCGCAAATACGCCGTAGGGGGCAACGGACAGGATGAAGCCCATGACCTTCTGCGTTACTTCATTAAAGGAGCTGACCAGCTCACCCAGCGCCTTGCCCTTCTCGCCGGCAACCAGAATGCCGCAGCCGAAGAACAGCGAGATGACGATGATCTGCAGCATGGAGGAATTCGACATCGGTGCGATGGCGTTCGACGGGAAGATGTTCACGATGGTGTCCATCAGGTTGGAGGTCTTCGCCTCATAGGCGGCATCCTCCGCGAGCTCCAGCACCGGGAAGGCACCCTTAAAGAGGTTGGCGACAATCAGGCCGATGATGCAGGCGATGGCCGTCGTCACCAGGAAGTACGCAATCGTCTTCCAGCCGATTTTTCCGACCTTGCCGATGTCCCCCATGGAAATCACGCCGTCCATGATGCTCAGCAGCACCAGCGGAACGACGATGAACTTCAGGAGGTTAACGAAGATATCACCGAACGGCTTGATGTACTTGGCAGTAAAGGCACCGGCCGCTTCCGGACCCATCGCGGCCCAGAAAATCGCGCCGACCACAATGCCAGCCACAAGACCGATCAGAATCTTCCCGCCAAGGCCGAGCTTCTTCTTCTCGTTCATTCTACTTTCTCCCTTCACAGATTCTTGATTTTTCGGAATGATTCCGAAAGTACTTTTCTATTATATACAATTTGTTCACATTTGTAAAGGGACTTTTTTGTGGGTTATTGCCATGCCTTCCGGTTATGAGGCCGTCCGGTTTTGTCAGAATGACGGATTCAGCCGTTTTCCTCCCCGATCACTTCACAGCCGCAGAAGCGGATGGCCGCCTTCGCCAGCTCCTCCGTCGGGTCCACGAAGGGGCCCTCTTCCGCCAGCGCCCCGGCCAGCAGCGGCAGTTCCGTACAGCCCAGGATGAAGAAGTCCGCGCCACGACCGCGCAGGGAAGCGAGCAGCGCTCTCCAGCGTCCGCGCTCGGGCTCGATGGGTGCGGAGGCCTTCACCACATCGTAGATCAGATGCATCACGTCTTTCTGCTCCTCCGTGTCCGGGTGCAGAAAGGGGACGCCGGCCTGCTCCAGGGCCCGGTCGTAGATCCCGGTCTGCAGGGTTCCGTCCGTCGCGAGGATCGCGGCGCGCTTTCCGGGGAAGCGTTCGGCGCAGCTTTGCGCGGCGATCTCCGGCATGCTCAGAAACGGAAGCGCCGTCAGGCGCCGCAGCTGCGGAAGATAATAATGCGCCGTGTTGCAGGGCATGATCAGGCAGTCGGCGCCGCAGGCCTCCAGATGACGCAGGGCGGAGGTCATCTCCGCCAGCGGGTTCTCCCCGCCGTGCAGGATGGCGGCGGTCCGGTCCGGAATCGCCGCGTTGCTGTCAATATAGACGCGGATATGTTCGTTATCGCAGGAGGCTTTGGTCAGCGTGACGATCTTCCGGAACAGGTCCGCGGTGGCAAGCGGCCCCATGCCGCCGAGTATGCCGATGGTTTTTTTCATGCTCTCTTCCCCTTCCTTCCGGGATTCCGCGGGCGGCCCCTCTTCAGCGGTCCAGCCAGCGGCAGGCGGCCAGGGCTGCCACGGCGCCGTCGGCAACCGCAGTGGTGATCTGGCGGACGTCTTTGCTGCGGCAGTCGCCGGCGACAAACACGCCGGGTGTTCTGGTCAGGCAGCGCTCGTCCGCCGCCGCGTAGCCCCGCTCGTCCAGGTCAATCAGCGGAGCGAAGGCTTTGTTGTCCGGTTCGTGTCCGATGGCGACGAAGAGCCCCTGCACATCGAGGACGCGCTCTTCCCCGTTCTGCCGGACCAGCACGCCGCAGAGCTCGTCCCCGCCGAGGAGGGCCTCCACCGTGGCGTTCAGGACAAACTCCACGTTCTCTTTTGCCTGCAGCGCCTCCACCAGCTTTTCCTCACCGCGGAAGCTGTCGCGCCGGTGGATCAGATACACTTTCCGCGAGGTCTCCGAGAGCAGCATGGCATCCTGCAGGGCGCTGTTGCCGCCGCCGTTCACGGCGACATCCTGCCCGGCGAAGAAGGCGCCGTCACACACAGCGCAGTAGCCCACGCCGGCGCCGACCAGTTCCTCTTCCCGCGCGATGCCCAGGGTGCGCGGCTTGGCGCCGGTGGCGAGAATGACGGCACGGCCGTCATAGCCCGCGCCGAACTCACAGCGCACATGCTTATAATCCCCGCAGTCGTCGATGCCGAGCACTTCCTCGATCTCCGCTTCGGCGCCGAGGGCGAGCGCCTGCTCCGCCATGCGGTCGCCGAGCTCCGCGCCGCTGATGGCGGGGATGGAGGGATAGTTCTCCACCTTCGGGGACCAGGTGATCTGGCCGCCGAGGGCGGCCTTCTCCAGCACGAGGACGCTCTTGCCCGCCCGGCGGGCATAGACGGCCGCCGTCAGGCCGGCGGGGCCGCCGCCGATAATGATGATATCTGTCATGGATGATGACTCCTTCCGTTTTCAGGCGATATTTTCTGTTCCGACTGCCGGCAGCAGATCCGGCGGAAAGAAAAATGGCGCGAAGGCCGCGCCATTTTTCATGATCAATAAAGCGTTTTCTTACGAGGCGATGGATACCTGGGAATTCAGATAGCCCTTGATCGCGCCCGCTCCGGAGAACTTCTCCCCGGTGGGGAGCACCAGCGTCGGCGCCTGTTTGATGCCCAGCGACTTTGTCAGCTCGGGATTTTCGCTGACATAGAGCTTCCGGTAGGCTAGGCCGGCCTTGTCCAGATAGTTGCAGGCGAGCTTGCAGTTCGGGCAGGTTTCCGTGGCGAAGAGCATGGCGACATCCTCGTGCCGCTCCTCGACCGGGGCCGCCTCTTTCTTCTCCTGCGCGCTCTCCACGGGAACCGGTCCGATGTGGGTGAGCAGGGAGTTGGCGATCACATATTCCTTCCGCTCCTTGTACTCCTGGGTCTTGCCGGCGTTCCAGTTCTGCACGGGGCGGTAGTAGCCGGTGATGCGGCTGTAGACCTCCGCCTTCTCCCCGCAGATGGGGCAGACGAACTGCTCGCCGGTCAGGTAGCCGTGGTTGCGGCATACGGAATAGGTGGGAGAGAGCGTGTAGTACGGGAGCCGGTAGTTCTCGGCGATCTTGCGGACCAGGCTCGCCGCCGCCTGCCAGTCGGGCAGCTTTTCGCCCAGGAAGGCGTGGAAGACGGTGCCGGAGGTATAGCGGGTCTGGAGCTCATCCTGTACGTCCAGGGCAGCGAAGACATCCTCGGTATAGCCGACCGGGAGGTGGGAGCTGTTCGTGTAGTACGGGGTGCCGCCGGGTTCCGCCGCGGTGATGATGTCCGGGTAGCGCTCGACATCGTGCTTGGCCAGACGGTAGGAGGTGGACTCCGCCGGGGTGGCTTCGAGGTTGTAGAGGTCGCCGTAGAGCTCCTGATAATCGCTCAGGCGCTCACGCATATGGTCGAGGACCTCGCAGGAGAACTTCTGGCAGCGCGGGTCGGTCATGTCCGCGCGGATCCAGTCGGCGTTCAGGCCGGCTTCGTTCATGCCGACCAGACCGATCGTGGAGAAGTGGTTCTTGAAGGAGCCCAGATAGTGCTTCGTATAGGGGTAGAGACCCTCGTCCAGCAGCTTGCTGATGACATCGCGCTTGGTCTTCAGGGAGCGGGCGGCGATATCCATCAGTTTGTCGAGGCGGGCGTAGAAGTCCTTCTCGTCCTTGGCCAGGTAGGCCAGGCGCGGCATGTTCAGCGTGACAACGCCGATGGAGCCGGTGCTCTCGCCGGAGCCGAAGAAACCGCCGGACTTCTTGCGGAGCTCGCGGAGGTCCAGACGCAGACGGCAGCACATGGAACGCACGTCCGAAGGTTCCATGTCGGAGTTGATATAGTTGGAGAAATAGGGGGTGCCGTACTTGGCGGTCATCTCAAAGAGAAGCTTGTTGTTCTCGGTGGGTGACCAGTCGAAGTCACGGGTGATGGAATAGGTCGGGATCGGATACTGGAAGCCGCGGCCGTTGCGGTCGCCTTCGATCATCAGCTCGATGAAGGCCTTGTTGACCATGTCCATCTCGGGCTTGCAGTCGCCGTAGGTGAAGTCCATCTCCTTCCCGCCGACAATCGCGGGGAGGTCCTTCAGGTCGGAGGGGACGGTCCAGTCGAGCGTGATGTTGGTAAACGGCGCCTGAGAGCCCCAGCGGGAAGGCGTGTTGACGCCGAAGATGAAGCTCTGCACGCACTGCTTGACTTCCGCGTAGCTCAGATGGTCGACCTTGACAAAGGGTGCGAGATAGGTGTCGAAGGAGGAGAAGGCCTGCGCGCCGGCCCACTCGTTCTGCATGATGCCGAGGAAGTTGACCATCTGGTTGCAGAGCGTGGACAGATGGCTGGCCGGGGCGGAATTGATCTTGCCCGGGATGCCGAGCCCTTCGGTGATCAGCTGGCGCAGACTCCAGCCGGCGCAGTAGCCGGTCAGCATGCTGAGGTCGTGCAGGTGGATGTCGCAGTTGCGGTGTGCGTTCGCGATCTCCTCATCGTAGACCTCGCTGAGCCAGTAGTTGGCGGTGATGGCGCCGGAGTTGGAAAGAATCAGGCCGCCGACGGAATAGGTGACGGTGGAGTTTTCCTTCACGCGCCAGTCGGAGACGTCCAGATACTTGTTGACCGTCTCTTTGTAATCCAGATAGGTGTTCTTCAGGTTGC
>JAFSLL010000015.1 GCA_017448455.1 Oscillospiraceae bacterium
ATATCACAGTTCGAGGCTATATGCTATTCTTTTCGTCTTTTTCGCCTTGATATCGCGCTTAAATCGGAGCTTTATTAGACTTGATTGTCAGAATCTCATGTGGGAAGTTTTAGTAAATATAGATAAACAAAATACGAACAAACAAAATACAGATCCACAAAGTACAGAGTCATTCCTTCCTTCGCAGCCCCAAACGCCGACAGACGGACGGACGCTGCGGGCGGAGATCCGCAGACGCATCGAGTACGAGACCCTCGCGGAGACGGCGGACCGCGCCCAGGTGGACGAGCTGGTGGAGATCATGGTGGAGGTCGCCATGAATCGCCGTCCCACCATCAAAGTCGGACGGGAAGCCCATCGCTTGCTGGCCCTGCTGCTGGCAATGCTTCTGGCGCTGTCTCTGCTCCCCCTGACGGCCCTGGCCGGGCAGGAGGACGGCTATCATGACCCGGCGGAACACTGGCTCAGCGCCTCCAACCGCACCAACGAGCTGGATGTCAACGCCGTTGTGACACACGAAACGGCCCATTGCTTCCTCTGCGGCATGGACAGCGCAATCACGGTCTGGCGCACCCCGGAGTACAGCCGGGATGGGCAGTCCGCCCTGGTCCGCAACATCGGCTTCTCGGACGGCACCCTGCTGGACGGTTCCGGAACGGGCACGATCCTGGACGGCAAGCCCGGCGTCAACGCCACGTACACCGGTTATCACTGGACCAAGTCCATGTGCGAAGCCTGCGGCGGGCTGAATACCAATGGCGGCAACGAATCCTATGCCTTCTGCAAAAACATCTATCTGCTCTACGACTGCGCCCCGGCCTTCACGGAGGAGCTGGACGCGGCGGTCACGTATGAGCGCGTGGACGCCAACTACCACTTTTCATGGTCTAAGGCAGTGTTCAAAAAAATGAGAAATGTTTTGAAACAAACTTGTGCTGCTATGGTGTTATTAATGATGAAGGTACTTTCAAGATGAGGCTGGTGAGTTCCTTGAACGAAACACGGCTGTTATCCCGGATCGCTGCCGGTGATGGAGACGCTTTGGGCAAAATCATTGAAAAATACAGCGGCTATGTGCAAACGATTGCGTCAAACATCACGGTTCCGCCGTTGCAGGCAGAAGATGTGGAGGAAATCGCGGCCGATGTGTTCCTGACTCTATGGAGCCATGCGGATGCTGTAGAGGAAGGCAGGTTGAAATCATATTTGGCCGCAATCACTCGGAATCTGGCGAAAAACCGGCTGCGTTATCTGCATTTGACTGTCCCGCTGGAAGATGAATATATGCTGATCCGGCTCCCGGACCCAGAAGAACAGATCGACGAATTGTTCATACGGCAGTTGACGCGCAGCGCTGTCGATGCTTTGCCGGAGCCGGAGCGCTCCATCTTCCAACGGTATTATTTCCTGTACCAAAAAACAGACGAGATCGCCGCCACGCTGCGAATCAACCCGGCGACCGTGCGAACGAAACTGGCCCGAGGCAGAGAGAAATTAAAAGCCGAGCTAATCAAAAGGGGGTATTCATGTGAGGTTCATCATTGCTGATATGGCCTCTGAATGTTTCCCGGAGAAGATATCGTTTCAAGCTTCCGACGCAGCTTCAACGGAACGAATCAAAGCACGCGTGATGAAGCAGATTCAGACAGAGGGGTATCACCGGAAAGAATGCAAATTGCCGCGCAGAAATCGCGCAGTCACATGGGGTCTGGCGGCAGCCTGTCTGCTTGTAGTCATCTCTGTCTTCCTCCATACACAGTTCTTAGATGCTTTCACTGGTCAGAATGAGACGCTGCCCGAAATCGTTCCCAAGGTTTCCATCGTTGAGGGTGTAAAATATCAGGTCGTTGTTTCCAATAAAAACAATCTCAATGCGTCCGGCGCAGATACGGTCACACAGCTTTTTTCTGCGCAGGAGGGCATAAGCATCTCATTTCCCTATGACAGCAGGGAACTGTTGGCGGCGCATATCGCTCCGCGCGATGCCGTCTATCAGGCACCTGAGTCAATCGACTTGGAAGAGGCGGAAGTGTATGCCTGGCTTGACTATGAAACCTCGTCTCCGGAGATGAAAGAAAAAATTTTGAAAGCCCGAAGCGTGGTTGCCTTCCACAGCGATTGGGTCTCCGACGGGTATTTTGCCTGTGTCCTGAATGTGGAGACGGGAGAAACGGAAGCAACGCTTCCGACTTTCTCTGATCTGTTTCCGGGGTGGGACTTCCCAACGATGAACAGGGTCGACAAAAGCGTTACCGAAGACGGATTGGGCGTCGAGTCCCTCTACGGCCTGAGCGTGGAAGTGATTCAGACTGGCGACGCATATCTGGTCTGCAAAACGACAGAGGGATGGAACCTCTTTGAACAGAACCAACTGATCACGGTATATCTGCCAGCGGACAGCTCTTATCCTATGTCAAGGCTCAGCGTCGGGGAGCTCGTTTTTGTCACATATTATGGAAAGCATTGCAGCGTTGCCAAACGCACGATCTCCGCCGCGACCGTGGAAAAAGTCGGTGAATCAAATACGGAAGGAAGGTGAATCCAATGGACATCCTGTAAAGCCGCCAAGGCTGAAAACCTTTTGTCTCAAACGCAGAAATCAAAACACGAGTTCCGTTTTAAGAAAGGAGAAGTTGATATTATGAAAAAAGCGTTATCTGTATTCCTGGCAATCGCAGTACTCATCTGTTCATCCGTCATCACATTTGCGTCCAATTCCGTGAATGCACGGGAACCCGATCTGGAGCTTGCTTACCTTGACTACGACTCTGCAACTCCTGAAATGAAAGAAAAAATTCTCGCGGCACGAAATCAAATCATTTTCAGCACGAGTTGGGTCGCGGACGGGTATTCCGCCAGCATTGGAAATGTGAAGACCGGTGAAATCATCAGAGTCTTGCCGTCCTTTTCTGAACTTTTTCCTGGCTGGGACATTCCGGTGCTGGCTGTTCCAGATGTGGCGGACAACGCTTTGCCCGATGAATCGCAAAGTATCATGAATCCCATCATTGATCCGATCGATCCCGATGATTGGGTAGGCTTGACAACGACATACTACTATTTACCTGCGGCAACAAACGTTCCCACCAATCCTTTTTTTTCATCCTACATTGATTCTTATACTATGGGAAGAGTAGTAAGAACATATGCTACATCTCTCACCGCCAGTGAAACAATTAATATCGGCTATAGCAACGCGACAACCGGGGTTTCATTGGGTTATGCGACAGAACTCTACCCGTATGATGAGCTTAGGCTTTACAATGCTGGAGGAATCAACCTTGCAGTTCGCGCAAGCACATACAGCAGTCCTGGATGGTCCACCATTCGAATTGAGGCTGCAGACAGACTTGTATCTGTAAAGTGATTGACAGTGTGGTTTACCGCCACCGCTTCCATCTTTCCGTTCCGGTGACTGCTATTATAGCCGCGTATATACTTTGTCCACACTAGTCACATTACATAGAATTAAATAATCCGTCGAAAACGGGACAGGGAAAGTACTCTGTCTCGTTTTTGATATCCATAACCGATTGCTGTTCTTTATGGATTTGGTGTGCGTCTTTGCGGCATGGGCGATCTCTTATCTCATCGTGCGACTCGCTCAATGATGGATTTGGAGATTACTTGAATAATACACCGCACGGAAAATGATGATAAGACAAAAGAACCGTTACCTTGTCTCACCGGGGTACACGACCTGCACCTGTGAGAGCTGCGGGCTGCATTCCCGCGCCAATTACACCGACGCGCTGGGCCACAGCTATGCCACCGTCGTCACCGCCCCCACCTGCACGGAGATGGGCTACACCACTTACACCTGTGTCCATTGCGACACGCAGTACCGGGACCAGTACACCGCGCCCACCGGACACAGCGTCGGCGACTGGATCGTAGACCGGGAAGCCGACACCGAGGCCGAGGGCCTGCGCCACAGGGAGTGCGCGGTTTGCGGCCTGGTGCTGACAACGGAGGTGCTGGAAAAGCTGTATGTCATGGCGACCACGGACTCCAGGGGTGTGGCCGTCGTGGGCGTCTACCTCGTCACGGTCACGGACACGGACACGGGCAACCCGGTGGCGAATGCCACTGTGGTGCTGGGCAATGACGGGGCGATCTCCGTCCGCCTGCCCGACGGACGCCTCCTGGACTATGCGGCGCGGACGACCGTGACGGTGCTGCTGGCGGTGGACCGTACCCCGGTGCAGAAGCTGCCGGTGCTCGTGACCGACGGCAACGGCAACTACGCGGCGGCGCAGACGGATGAAGCAGGCCAGCTCACCGTCCCCGGCGACGCCGGTGTGACCGGCCCGGACGGCAGGATCACCGTCGGCTGGATCGACGCGGACGGCAATCGCTATACGCTCACGCTGGAGATCACGGACGATGAGAACGGCCGTCCCATCCGCGGCGTCAGCGTCACCGTCGGCAAAACCGGAAACATCCTGGTTCTCCTGCCGGACGGCATCGACATGGATGAGGCCAACCGGATTCTTCTCCTGCTGACCGACAAGCGCAAGACGCTGTTGCCTGGCTGGGTCATTCTCGTCAAGGGGGACCGGAACCAGGGCAGCGGTACGACCGACCGGAACGGCAGACTGGTACTGCCGGAGCGCGCAGGGACGGAGACCCACGGCGCGTATATCGTGGGCTACCCGGACGGCAGCTTCGGCCCGGAGCGCAGCATGACCCGCGCCGAGGCCACTGTGGAGGCAAACGCGGTGCTTCTGGACACTTACCCCATGCCGGACGACAGCGTGAACATGGGCGACCTGGAGGGCGCGGGATATCTGGACGGGGATATGCTCCCGATCTCGCGGGACCGGGCCTATGAAATGATGGAGCAGGGCTTCACCGTCTATGGCATCGTGGACGGCGGCGCAGCAGAACTGTGCCTGGACAGCTCGGACATTGACGCCCTTCCCCTTGACGCACTTTTCTCTGTTCCAAAAGAGGAGTGGGAGGAAAGCACCGCGTTTGACGATAAAATCCGGGAACGGATGGACCGTCAGGAAGAACGGGAGGCCGCGTTCCTGGCCTGCCCCGGTGACGCTTTCGCCATCTATCAGGTGAAGCACACGGACGAACTGAGCGTTATCCGCTATGAATCTATGGAGAATCTACAGAGTATGGGCCAGCAGCCCCAGCGCGGAAACTACGATCTGGTCTATGCCCGCGCCGGTCTGCCGGAAGGCCAAAGCCCCGACGCGATCCTGGACAAGCTCTGGGAGGATTTCAACATCCATCGGCCCGTGGACTACCATTCGCCCAGCATGAGCGTCAGCGACATCGTTGCCATCAAGCAGGGCGGCGAAGTATCCTATCACTACTGCGACAGCGTGGGCTTCCAAAAGCTCCCCGGTTTCAACCAGCCGGAGAACAATCTGAAAGCCGCTGAAATGGCGCTGGAGGACGACTACGGCATGATCGACGGCATCATCAACAACGGTCCCAGGCAGCCCATCGTTGCCGAGCTGGAGGACCAGGTCAAGGCCGGTCAGACGATTTCCCTCATGGCCCTTTACCACAGCACCGGCACCCGCGCCGGTCTGATCGCGGAGCTGACGCAAATGCGCGGCTACCTGGGCGACGAGGACAGCGACTTGCGGGCGCTGACCGACAGCGCCATTGGCAAGCTGGAAGCCATGACCGACGAGGACTACGCCGCCCTGGACCTGACCCCGGACTTTGACGCGGAGGACAATGACGGAGCATAACAAAAACAAGAGGGCCCACAAAAAAGCGGGTCCTCTTGCGTCAGTCTAAGAGATATGTCAGGTAGTCCGTTCGACCATCCAGGATGCGGACGATCTCGATCATATCGTCGTGGACTTCATAGAAAATCAGATGCTTGGAAACAACAAGAAACCGAATCTCTGTTTCAAGCCCTTCGTATTTGCTGTCCAGCGGGGTTCCCATATACGGGGCCTCTTTCAGAAGCGAGGCACCGTACAGGATTCTTGACTTCAAATTGTTTGCCGCCCTCGGATTTTTCAGCTTATCCCGGATATATCCGCAGGCGTTTTGAATATCGGCTATGGCGGCTGGACGGTATTTCAGCTTCATAGAAGGTCCTCTGCCTCCAGCGTCCGATAAACTTCTTTCTCGTCTACCAGCTCACCGGAGTTCTTCCCGGCGTCAAGCTCCGCCGTGAGGCGCTTCATTGCCTCGGCCCGCACATATTCGGCATTGTCCGCCGTCACGGGAAAGGGAAAGCCCCCGGCGTTCAAGGACTGCTGGATGAAGATGTTGATTGCCTGGGTAAAGCTGATCCCGCTTTTTGCATAGACTGCCTCAATTTCTTTTCTGACCTCCGGGTTGATACGGAAGTGGTAGCTGTCTGTGCGGGGTGCGGATAAAATGTTGTCCATCATCTCATCTCCTGTCACCACTATTATATCCACTTGGTACGATCCTGTCAATAGAATGTAGCACAATGTTCTACATTTCAGAAGGAAGGAGCATTTTCAAATAATATGCCAAGCAAATTGCAATTCTACTCTCAGCTGGCCGACCAGACGGCCCGGCAGCTCACCGGCAGCTTGCAGGCGTGGACCGGCTTTCTCACCACGGCGGCACGGCTCTATAAGTACCCCTACCACGAGCAGCTCATGATCTACGCCCAGCGCCCGGAGGCCACGGCCTGCGCGGACTACGAGCTTTGGAACAGGATCATGCACCGCTATGTCCGGCGCGGGAGCCAGGGGATCGCGCTCATCGACGCCAGCGGCGACAAGCCCAGGCTCAGGTATGGCAAGACAGAGGTGCGTTTCTTTTGCCCTATCGTGCGACTACCTTAATGACAGATTAGATGACTAATGAAGTAATATACCGCACAAAATATGATGTAAAGACAAAAGAACATCCATACCACAAAGCCGCACACGAAATACACGAAGAAAAGGATGGGCATCCATATTCTGAGGAAACTCGTCCTTTTCTTCGTATTCACCGTTCCCTTGTCTTCTACGCAAACGACAAACGCTATGACAAGCGCTGGTGACTTCAGCTTGCGCATCATAGTATAAAGTATGATCGCCCACTTGTCAGCAGATGGACGGTATGCTAAACTATACCTGTTTCATTGACATCGCAAAGCGAGGTGTAACCGTGAGTCAATACGAGTTTTCACTCCGTCAGGAGGTCTTACTGGAAGTCGGTTCCTCCATCCTGGGTGATTTGTTCCGTTACAGTGAGGAGAAAGGGATTGAGGATGACGCCGACCCGGTTTCGATTTTGTATAATCTGGTCTGGAACGTGAAGCAGGACATCATCCTTTCCAAGACTGAGTCGGAGTTGGAGCAAATCGAAGGGCAATTCCATCTTGCAAGAGATTTCCTGTCCGGCATGGAAAATGCGCAGGGGAAGGGACTTGCGTCATGAGCGCGTTGACGCCAGATGAGATTCACGCCGTAAACCGCACGGCGGAACGGGAGGAAAAGCGGGCACAGGCGCGTTATCACGGCCAGAACCATCCCAAAGCAATTCTGTTGGCTGGACAGCCCGGCGCAGGGAAAACCATGCTATCCTCCCTGATGCTTCCCAGCCTCGACAAGGATGCGGTGCTGGTCAACGGTGACGACTACCGAAGGTATCACCCTGATTACAGGACTCTATATGAACAGTATGGCTCGGACGCAGTTGCCATGACCTCACCCTTTTCCAATGCGGTTACGGAAAGACTCATTGAACGGTTTTCCGACCTTCGATACCATATGGTAGTGGAGGGAACGGGGCGAACTGTCGATGTTCCGAAAAGAACAGCCGCGCTTTTGACTGCAAAAGGCTACTGCGTTGAAATGGCCGTGATTGCTACAAGACCAATCCTCTCCCTCATCAGTACTGTCCAGCGCTTCTATCAGATGAACGAACGCGGTACGATTCCGAGAGCAACTGCCGTGGAGGCGCATGACAAAGTTGTTTCCGCGCTCCCTGCAAATCTGGATGTTTTGCACGAGCTTCCGTCCATTTCCAGAATCACAATCTGGACACGAGAGGCGAATCTCATTTATGACAGCCGAACAGATACGTCCTGACCATCCGAAACGCTGAAACGGAGTTGGTCCGCGCCCTGGTCTCCCTCCGAAACATCCGCAACAAACAAGCTGATTGCTGCGTTGCGGGAGCTGGAAGATAGAATTGGCCTGGGACAAAGCCGTGTAATTGATGAAATCCAAGAGCGATTTCAGCGGGAAAGCACGATTATCAAAGCGTAAAAATCAAATCTTTTCAAGCCTGCGTGGGATGACCATGCAGGCGATTCTTTTTGGAGGTGACAAATGACAAGCGAAGAAATGCACACCGCGCTCTATGAAAAATTCTGCGCGGAACAGGACAACTATCGGGCGTGGCTGCTGAAACAGCCGCCCGAAGAGATTCTCCGGCACAGCTACGAATACACCATCCGGGAGGACATCGTGATGATGATGGAGGACGCAGAGCTTTCCCCGCAGCAGGCGGCGGCGCTCCTGTGGAAAGGCACCACGCTCGGCGACATCTACAGGGACTTCACGAAGCTTGAGACCGGCGATATGGACATGCTCCGGGAGACCGTGGAGACCCGGGCAGACGACATTCTCCGGGAGGCGGCGGCGCTGTGCAGCGCCCCGGTCTATCCCTATCCCCGTGACTATGCCGTGGAGAATGACGAGCTGGACAAGTATCTGCTCTCCCGGAAAGCCAGCATCGCCTGCAAGGAGGCCATCGAACAGGCCATCGGGGAACATTACGCCGACAACCGCCTGGACACGGCGGCGGCGGTGCAGCAGGTGGCAGACGCCTTCGGCTATGATCGCACGCTCTATGTGCTGGCCGTCACCGTCAAGCACAAGGATGGGGACGGGCGCATTTCCCAAAGCAACAAGCAGTGGGCCGCGTCCATGCCGGTCTTTGAGGACAAAACGGACGGCAGCGCGGATCAGAATGTGTTTCTGGTGGTGGACAAGGCCCACCCCGGCCTGACCGATCTGTTTGTGCGGGAGGCGCGAAAGGCCCAGGCCAGAGAAAAGGAACAGGCCCAGCAGAAGCCGATGCCAAAGAAGGAGGCAGAAAAGCCCTCCATTATGGAAAAACTTAAAAGACCGATTCCCAAAAATTCGCCGAAACATTCGGCGAATTTATTGGAACAGGGTTTATGAAGAAACGCAAGCGCCCGGAGCGCGTCGTGTTCTATGTCACCCCGGAGGAAAAGGAGATGATTCGAGAGAAGATGGCCCAACTCGGCACCTGCAACATGGGAGCCTATCTGCGAAAAATCGCCATTGACGGCTATGTGGTCAATTTGGACCTCCCGGAGCTGCGAGAGCTGACCACGCTCCTGCGCCGGTCCGGTAACAACCTGAACCAGCTCACCAAACGGGTCCACGAAACGGCCCGCATCTACGACGCCGACATAGAGAGCCTGCGGATGGAGTTTGACAGGTTGCTGAACGCCGCGGATGTGCTGCTGTCCAGGCTGGCGGCATTGAAATGAGGAACGGGGGCGACGGCTTCGGCTGCCGCCCCGTTTTTCCCATATCCTTGTGAAATCCCCCATACCCGGTATAATAATAGTAGAGGAAAGGAAAGGAGGCCCACCCATGAAAACCCTGCTGAAAATCCTCGTCATGCCGGTTACGCTGATGATCTCTTTGCTGGTCCGGCTCTGCGCCGGTCTGATCTCCCACACGGTCTTTATCTTCCAGATCGCAAGCGCCGTCCTCGGCCTGCTGGCTCTGGCGGTCCTGCTGACCAACTCCGTGACCAACGGTCTGATCCTCCTGGGGATCGCGCTGGCGGTCAGTCCCATCGGAATCCCCATGCTGGCGGCGAAGCTGCTGGGAGGGTTGCAAAGCGTCAGCCTTGCCATCAAAAAACACATTTTGAAATAACGCTCTATAACAGAAAAGCTCCGACACCAAGCCGTGCCAGAGCTTTTTTTAGATCAAGCGCTTTGGATTCCGCGTTTGCATCAGGATATAGTCAATGCTGACATCATAGAAGTCCGCCAGCTTCACAAGAATCTCATCTGTCAGCGGTTGTGCTCCTGTTTCCAAATAGCTGTATTTTCTCTGCGTAATGTTCAGCGCATCCGCAAGCTTTTGCTGCGTCAGATCGTGATCCTCCCGCAAGTCCCTGATTCTGTTCTGCATTCAGATCACCCTTTCTCGGCCTCAGCTTCTTCTCTGTTTTACAATACGCCATAGATAAGATTTATCTTTACTTTTAGATAAAATTTATCTAAACTATATCAGGAATAACTGTGGAGAGGAGTACCGTGATGGAATACGAACTTTTTTATGATCTTGTTGTACAGGAGGCTGCGCGCCTGAGAGCAAGGGATATTGCCAACGACGACCAATTATGCAAGGCGCTTGCCGCTTGTTACGAGTTGCAGAGTTATCTTGCCAACCGCATTGCGGAGCAAGCGGAGTTCGGAGAGATGGATGATGAATAGGAGGTGTTTACCATGGCAACCACCCGTCTGATGCCGCTGCACGTCGGCAAGGGCCGAAGCGTCGGGACGGCCATCAGCGACATTATCGACTATGTAGAGAACCCCGACAAAACTGAAAAGGGCCAGCTTGTCACCAGCTACGGCTGTAACGCCCGGATCGCGGACAGGGAGTTCCTGTTTGCCAAGAAGCTCTACATCCAGAAAACCGGAAGAGTGCGCGGCGCGGACGATGTGATCGCCTACCATCTGCGCCAGTCCTTCGTTCCCGGCGAAATCACCCCGGAGGAAGCAAACCGCCTGGGCCGGGAGCTGGCCATGCGCTTCACCAAAGGCAAAAACGCCTTTCTCGTCTGCACCCACATCGACAAGGCCCACATTCACAATCACGTCATTATCAGCGCCGTCAACCTGGACTGCGACCGGAAGTTCCGCAACTTCTGGGGCAGCACGAAAGCCATGCGGCGGCTGAACGATACCCTGTGCATTGAGAACGGCTATTCCATCGTGGAGAATCCGAAGCGGCACGGCAAAAGCTACAACAAGTGGCAAGGCGATGATGTGCCCATATCCCACCGGGAGCGCCTGTGCTATGCGATCGACGAGGCGCTGAAACAGAAGCCGGAGAGCTTTGATGCCCTGCTGGATCTGCTGCAAAAGGCCGGATATGATCTCAAGGGCAATCCGGCAAATCCCTCCCTCCGGGGCGGCGACCAAAAACGCTTCGTCCGCATGGACACCCTCGGCCCCGGCTACACCCCGGCAGAGCTGAAAGCCGTGATCGCCGGGGAGCGCCGACACACCCCGAAGCGGCGCAAGGCCAAAGAACAAAAGAAGCCCCAGCGCACCAACCAGCTTCTGATCGACATTCAGGAAAAGCTGGCCCAGGGCAAAGGGGCCGATTATGCAAATTGGGCCAAGAAATTCAATCTGAAGCAGATGGCTCAAACCGTGGCGTATCTGCAAGACCACGAGCTCATGGACTACGCCGCGCTCACCGAAAAGACCGACGCCGCCTCCGCAAAATACCATGCGTTGTCCGATAAGATCACGGAGGCGGAAACGCGCATGGCGGAGATCGCCGTGCTGCGGACGCAGATCATCAACTACGTCAAGACCCGCGACACCTACGTTGCCTACCGCAAGGCAGGTTATCCCAAAAAAGTTCAAGGCGGAGCATGAGGCCGACATTCTGTTACATCAGGCGGCAAAGAAGCAGTTTGACACACTGGGCTTGAAGAAGCTCCCCACGGTCAAGGCGCTGAACACCGAGTACGCCACATTGCTGGCGGAGAAAAAAGCGGCCTATGCGGACTACCGGCAGGCCAGGGAGGAAATGCGGGAGCTGCTGACGGCCAAGGCCAACATTGACCGCATTTTGGGAAAGGAAGACCGAGAGCGCCGTGCGCAGAGGGACCGACAAGAGGGGCAGCGTTGAGCTGCCCGTATCAGCGATTTTGGAGAAATCGCGCAGCCACGCCAACGGCGTGTTTCAAGGGTTTGGGGGACGCCCCAACAAGCGAGCAAACCGTCCGGTCCCGCGCAAGCGGAGATCGGGCGGTTTGAAGCCTGTGAGTGCGCACAGGCATTGCTTGCCGGTAATTCTTTAATCAGCATTAACTAAAATGATTCGCATTGAGATGAGCTACTTGCGCAGAACTGAACTCGTTTTTTCAACGGGCATGGCAGAAAATTTTGTGTAAGCGATATTCGACAAAGGCAAGAATGGCGCTGTGGAAACAGGGCGGAATCTGGCGAACTTTCCCTTGGCCACATCCCTCCCGGGGGTGCGCCGCGGCATTCACGCCTACGGCGTGCATACCGCAGCGCACCCCCGGGAACCCTAAGGCCAGGGGAATTCGCCAGCCCTTAGCCTGAGGTCCGTTGCGGGAACATCAGCTCCAGTTGACTGAGCACCACATCCCAGTTCTGGCAGCGGGCGTGCCAGTGCTTCATGATCCTCTGCGAGGCCAGGTAGAGCATTCGGCGCAGGGAATCGTCATTGGTAAAAGAGGGCTTGTTCTTCGTGATTTGCCGGAACTGACGGTTCAGCCCCTCAATGATGTTCGTCGTGTATATGATCTTCCGAATCTCCAGCGGATATTCAAAGAAGGTACTCAAAACCTCCCAGTTTTCTTCCCAGCTTTTGACACAGGAGGGATACCGGCCACGCCAGCGCTCACCGAAGGCCAGAAGCTGTTCCTCCGCCTCATCCAGCGTCACGGCGGTGTAAATCTTCTTCAGGTCTGCTACGACCTGCTTGATATCCTTGTAGCTGACATAACGGGTAGACGACCGAATCTGATGCACGATGCAGCGCTGCAAACGGCTTTCAGGAAACACCGCCTGGATCGCCTGCATCATCCCGCACAGGCCGTCCGTACAGAACAGGTATACATCCTTTACACCCCGGCTTTTGAGCTCATTCAGCACATTCAGCCAGAATTTGCTGCTTTCATGCTCCCCGATCCAGACGCCGAGAATGTCTTTGCGACCATCCATCGTAATGCCGAGGACAACGTATGCCGCTTTCGTGACATAACGGTGATCCTCTTTCACCTTGTAGTGGATTGCGTCCATGAACACAAAGGGATAGACGCTTTCCAGCGGGCGGTTCTGCCAGGCGGTGACCTCCGGCATGATCTTCTCGCTGATTTTCGTCACCAGCTCCGGTGAGATTTCCACATCGTAGAGTTCCTTGATCTGCTCGGCAATGTCCCGCTGACTCATCCCGCAGGCGTACAGCGCGAGGATCTTTTCTTCCATTCCCTCTGCATTCCGGTCGTATTTGCCGATGATCTTCGGCTCATAGCTCCCCTGACGGTCACGAGGCACTTTGATCTCCACCTCGCCGAGCTGGGTCTTGACCGTCTTTTTCGAGTACCCGTTCCGATAATTCCTGACTTGACCCTCCGGCTCTTCCGACCGCTGGCAGCGTTCCCGTCCCAGCTCATCGTCCATCTCCACTTCCATGACCTGCTCGATTACGTCGCGGAACATCTCCTTCATGGCCTGCATGATGTCGGCAGTGCTGGTAAAGTGCTGGGTCTTGACATATTCTTTCAGTAAAGTCTTCGGTGCTGCTTGCATGGTTTTCGGCTCCTTTTCGTCAATTATGGCTTTGTCGATTCTTGTTATCCATTCTTGACCTTGTCGGAGCTTTTCATACTGTCATACTGCGTCGATTACACAGAATTCTCGGGGGTCTCTTTCAACGACTGCCCCGGACGCTTTGGCTTTCGTCTGGGGCGGTCGGCTATCGTATCCTTTCATAAAGATTGTATATCTTACAATTCAAAGCTCTCGCGGAAGAACGTCAGCACCTTTGCGGTCTGCCCTCTGGTTGCGCTGCCTTTGGGATCCAGCGTCTGCAAATCCTTTCCGATAAACAGCTTTTCGTTGACTGCCCATTGCATTGCTGTTGTGGCCCAATCTGATAGGGTTCCCGCGTCATCAAAGCGCCCGAGCGATACGAGCTTATCTGTACGATAGCCCTTGTAGCCTGCATAGTTGTAGAGCACAACGGCAAGCTGCTCGCGGGTAATCTCACTGAGCGGAGCATACAGGCCATCGCCGGTTCCCTGAACAATTCCAACCTCCGTAGCCCATTTTACCGCATCGCAGTACCATGCGTCTTTGGACACGTCATCAAAGCGATCCGATCCGGTTGTTACTGGTTGCCCTTCCAGATTGTAAAGAATCTGCGCCACCATTGCGCGAGTAACCGTCGCGTTCGGAGCAAACGCATTCTCACCTATACCAACCATCAAGCCGCTTCTGGTCGCATAGGTTATAAAACTGGTATACCAGGCATCCGCATCTACATCAGCATAAGAAACAGCAGTATCTTCCAGCGCGATAAAGTCAGAGAAATGAGAAGCTCGGAAGTTGAGTCCATTTTCTGTAACGGTAGTAGCATGTCGAGCGAGCGTTCCATCGGTTCCAATATAGAAAGCAGAGACTGGTTTCCCGTTAATTTCGTCGGCCGGTGAAATAGAGAGTGTGACTCTTCCACCTCCAAAATTGTCGATGCCATGATCCACAGTGGCTGCCGTTACTCTCACGCCGCCCAAAAACGCCCTGCCATCTACAGATTCCTTCTGGCTTTCATTGAGGTCATTTTCTGTAAGAGGAACAACAGAAACTGTTGTTGCTTTGCCACCGTTTTGCTCCTGAATAGCTCCCAGTGTAGTTTCGTCAAAAATGAGTGTGACTGCATCAAACTTTACGGTGAACACGCCTGTCTGCGATTTGCCGTCAGAGAGCTTATCAGCAAGCATCTCGACGACTTTTGCAGGAAGAACAACTTTTTCAATATTCAAAGGCAACTCCGTTAAGTTTACCTCTGCATTGGAATTGCGCGCTTCGCCAAGTTCTTCCAGCTTTTCCTCAGAGATATCCTTAATGGTTGCTGTTGTTCCGGATATCTCATACTCCAGTTTGACAGGTTCATTAGGCATTGGCGAAGGCGTTGGAGTGGGCTCTGGAATAGCCGTAGGCGTCGGGCCAGGAGTAGGCGTAGGAGCAGGTGTAGGAACTGGCGTGGGAACCGGCGCAGGAACCGGCGTGGGAACCGGCGTAGGAACCGGCGTGGGAACCGGCGTGGGAACCGGCGTGGGAACCGGCGTAGGAACCGGCGTAGGAACCGGCGTAGGAGTAGGCGTTGTTTTCTTGGAAATCGTATAGTTCTGAGAAGTCCGCATCAAGTCGCTTGGCCTTCCAGCAGAATTCTCAGTTCTAAACTCTGCGGAAAGAGTATGGGTTCCTGGTATGTTGCCTTCAAATGTTTGAGCTCGGATTGTAATCTTTGTGCTGCCATCTTCAACTGAATATTCACTTGGGTCAAGAAGTTTACCATCCAACCAGACTCTTTTCAAATCACCAGATGGACCATTTGAATGCAATGTCTGATCTGATACTTCACCTTCAATCATGTCGGGTATTTTTTCATTATTAATGATTTCATAACCTTGATCATCGCTGTTTGAGCCGTAAACATTTTCATTCGTGTTCGGTTTAACAGTCAGCTCATACCGCTTGTATGACGGATCAAAATACCCTGTTTCACCATCAACGTAGAATTCAGCCTTAACTGTGAAGTTATATCTTACTTCAGTGTCACCATCCGGAACAGTAGGAACACCGTATATTTCTCCAGTATCCGCATTAATGTCATCAAAGCCATCTGGCAGCGAGCCTTCCACTATGCTGTATTTGGTTTCAATCCAGTCGTGAATATTATCTGTAGCGATGATGTGCTGATACGGCACGTATTTTATCGCATCTCTGAGGTTTTCGGTTATGATTTCAGGATTCTTTACTGTGCCGTTTAGATTAATCAGGACAGGCTCTTGTCCTTTTGCAGAAATCTTAAGTGTTCCTTTAACCTCGCCGTTTCCAGCTGGGAGCAAGCGTATTTTTGCCAGGTTAGGGATTTCTCCATACTTCGCATCAGCAGAAGTTGTAGTGAACGCGGCCAATGTGTCATTTCCGCTGCCACCCACCGTCCAGTAAGGATCCAATTGAACATTTTCTGCGTCCAGCAGTTCAACAGACAGTTCCTCCAGCGGCTCATTGCCAATGTTAGCAATTAGTATATCGTGTTTGAATTCAAAATACTCATCAAGAATCACTTCACGCTCTCGGGGGCCAAATACATACAGTTCCGGACCGTCCGTATTAAGCTTTTTGAAGGTAACCCAATAGTTTCTTTCGTTTTCTTTGCCATCCTTGTTGATGATCACACCGGTATACTGCTGATTCTCAAAACTGAAGTCTCTGATATGTCCTTCCTCGACTCTTTCTCCGGAATTTTTAGAAACAGCATATACTCTGTCCGTATTAGCATACCAAAAGTTCGGCTGAAGCGTTGACAAATCCACCTCATTTTTCGGATCGTTTATAAAAATAGTCTGATATCCATAGCCGTAGTAGGTATCCATGTTGATACTCTTGCCGTTTTCAACGGCATATGTATCATACTTGTCATCCGCAACACCTGTCACTCTAAGCCACGGATCCGCCTCGCCAATAATCGGTTTATCTGTGAATTCTCGCCAATCATCAATAAATTCAATTGCCGTTACAGTAAAGTGCATTACTTTTTGGGCAACTATAGCATCATCAGGAAAAAAAACAGTAAAATGAATTCCATCACCGCTATAATTTGCTTTATAACCAGTCTCCCCTAATAACTGGTCTTTAATGTCAATTTGACCCGTTGCTGCTTCTATTGAGTCGTAGATACCCAGAACGGCCTTTTCTGCTAAACTGTTATAATTGCCTTCAATCTGGCCTGCGCCAAGAATATTAAGCTTAAAGTAATACTCCTCATCAGGCGAATAACCTTCGACTAACTCACATTGAATTTCGTTTTCACCTATGGTATTTCGAGTAATATCTTTCAGACCATTATCCTGTGTATATATTTTCCCTTCAGTATAGAGATGTCCACCACTAATTAACACACCGACCAATATTTTTTTACTGAGAATATCGTTGCGATAATACTCAACTAAGTAAATCTCAGTGTCATCGGTCCACTGAAAACCTGAATTACCCAGTTCCATATCTTGATTAATAATACTATCTGTGACATCATCATATGTCACAAACGAAATATTATATCCAGCAACTGATATTGGAATCATAATTCGGTGATATACCTTTATTGATATGTCAGGATATTTTTCCCATTCAGAGTCAAGTGTAATTAGTTTTTTTTCGCAGGACACCGCTTCGTTTAACGCAATACCATATGAATATAAATCAATGTTTTCACCAGTATATGGCTTATCGGCCTCCGAAACTTGATAGTTCTTCTTATAACTACAATTATATGTTCCAGGTATTATTCTTTGATTTTTTCCTGCATTATGAGCATATATTTCAAGCTGAATATTATCAAACTCATCTTCAAATATATTATAAAGGCGTACAGTGATAATATATCGCTTGTTATTAGGATTTAATTGGCCATATTTTCCAATAATTAGTTCAAGCTCAAAAAGTGTAATTCCCTCTGGCTGCGATAAATCTATTATTTCATTATTCCCTATTTTGTATTGTATGAATTCTTCGATACCGTCATCAGCTGATTTAACGTACCTCCATACATCTGTTGCATCTTTTATGTCGATCGGATTACCATTGGAGTCGGTAATTACTTTAAGTACGTCGTCTAACGGCATGGACGATAATTCTTGTTGGCTTTTCCCGTCAAGCAAAAGGTATCCTTTTTCTTCTTTTAATGGCAGTAGGGATGCATTTGCAGGCATACTCACCGATGGAACCAACATGATTAACAAAATAACAGCCAAAAGCATAGATAGAATCTGTTTCCTGTTTTTCATTATTTCACCTCACTATTCTTGTTTTGGTTATTCTGCAAGAGCAATAAGCTCTTCTATGGAATAAATGCGGGTTTTCCGCAGATTTCCCCTCATATCGTCAAACACCAGCGTTCCATCTGGGAGTACGTCGCACAGGTTTGGTAAATAAGCGAGTGTTTCCAGATTTCTGTCCAGCAGTAGACCATACCGCTCACCTGACGCTTTTATATATTCCGTTATCAGTCCCTCGTTTACTTCAGTCACATAGGTAAGATAATCCTCCGACTTAAGCTCTTTGATCAAGGTTCCGGTGGCAGCATCAAATGCCATCGGTGTGCCGTGCAGCGGAGACGTTATTCGAAAACTGTCTGTTTCAAACTCTTCGTAAAGTGTCTTATCAGGCTCAGTTTCCATTTCCTCTGCAATCAGAGAGCCGTCAGACGCCGAGTAGCGCCTTATTAATCCGTCATAATAGAGTATTTCGAGGAAATCTCCAGATGCATTGCGCCTGTACTGCTGGTCATAAACATACTTCGCATCAGGTATTTCTAGTTCGCCCACAATACCACCGTCAGCATCATATATTCTGAAGCCTTTATAGCTGAAAAGCATCACACTAGAAGCGTCGCTGCTCACCCTCGCTTCATCGTGAGCATAATCAGAGTCATAAGAATATGCCTGCTTATCGTCGTATGTTTTTAACTTCAATATCCTGACTAAAGGATAATCTCTTCCTGAAAGCATAGCATATTCATTAGAAATATCGGCAAAATCGCAATGAATATCATCATGCATATCAAACA
>JAFSLL010000168.1 GCA_017448455.1 Oscillospiraceae bacterium
AGATGGACTTTAAGGTTGCCGGCACCAAGCAGGGCATCACAGCCATCCAGATGGACCTCAAAAATGACGGCCTGAAGCACGAAATCGTCAAAGAAGCCTTTGCCATCACCAAAGAAGCACGCTTCCAGATTCTTGATGCCATTCTGCTCAAGGCCATTGCCGAGCCGCGTAAGGAACTGGCCAAGACCGCGCCGAAGATGATCCAGATGCACATTAATCCCGACAAGATCCGTGAAGTTATCGGCTCCGGCGGAAAGGTCATCCAGAAGATCACTGCGGATACGGGCTGCAAGATCGATATCGACGACGACGGCACCATCTACATTGCTTCTTCCGATATTGACGCCTGCCGCGAAGCCCGCAAGACGATTGAAGAGATCGTCTTTGAGCCTGAAGTCGGCGCTCTCTACTACGGCGAGGTCAAGCGCGTCATTTCAAATCTCGGCGCATTTGTAGAACTGGTTCCCGGCAAGGACGCCATGTGCCATATCAAAGACCTGGAGTTCAAGCGTACCGAGAAAGTCGAAGATGTTCTGAATGTCGGCGACAAGACCTGGGTCAAGTTCATCGGCGTAGATGAGAAAGGCCGCTGGAACATCTCACGCAAAGCTGCTCTCCGCGAGCGCGGCGAAGCGTAATACCTATCGAACAGAAAGAGGCTGCGGTAATGCAGCCTCTTCGGTTATTTGAGAGAAGGAGCGAAACATGCGTTACTGGGAATGCATTCTGGACACCCCTGAGCAGGAAATCGACGCCCGCTGTGAAGAACTCACTACGCTGGGCGTCGACGGATTTGTTGTGGAAACGGAAGACGATTTCAGAAATTTTCTGGAAAACAACCGGCAGTATTGGGACTATGTTGACCGGGAGCTGGAAGAACACTTTGCCGGCCTCAGCAGGCTGAAGTTCTACCTGCCAGATGATGATGCCGGTCTGGCGACTCTGCATTCCGTGAAGGCACGCTACCCTTCGATGACAGAAAAAATCATTGAGGACAGCGACTGGGAAAACAACTGGCGGGAATACTATCAGCCTATTGAAGTCGGAAACCGGCTAGTCATCGTCCCTGAATGGGAAGATATTCCCGAAGGATCCCGTCTTCCGCTTCGGCTGGATCCTGGCCTGATTTTCGGAACCGGAAGCCATGCCACAACGCGTATGTGCCTGCAGGCGCTCGAAGACGCCGCCGCCCCTGGAAGCAGAGTCCTTGATCTTGGCTGCGGAAGCGGCATTCTGGGCATCGGTGCCCTGATACTGGGCTGTGAAAGCTGCCTCGGCGTTGATATTGATCCGAAAGCTCCCGACGTTGCCTGCTCCAACGCTGCGCTGAACGGGATTGGCAGTGACCGCTTTCGCGTACTTGCAGGGGATCTTATTACCGACGCCGGTCTTCGCAGGGAGCTTGGAAACGGATATGATATCGTTCTTGCCAATATCGTTGCAGACGTCATCATTCCTCTTTCTGCCCATGTCAGAGGCTTCATGCGGTCTTCCGGCACCTACATCACTTCAGGCATTATTGAAGGCCGTCAGGGTGAAGTACGCAAAGCTATGGAAGCCTGCGGTTTTCAAATCGTCCGGCATTTCTCGGAAGACGACTGGCATTGTTTTGTTGCCGTTTTCGCTCAGTAGTTCGGGTCTGCCATCACCCAGATATCGGCACCCAGGTTGGAGAGGTCGCTGTATTCTTCATTGCCGACCGCTGCAAACGAGGCATTTCCGGTAACTGCATAGGGAACATCACAGCCGTTACGATAGGCATACAGAAGCGCGGCTTCCGTAAACAGCAGTTCACACTGCGGGATATGATAACTGCTCGATACCACTGCAATTTCTTTCACCTGCGGATACTGATCTGTCAGTATCGCGCAGGTGTTTTTTGCATTCTGACCGGTCGTCATAGATTTATTTTCCACGATCATCCGGTCTCCGGATACCCCATGGCTCTGGAACCATTCCGCCATTGCTTCCGCTTCGGTAACTTCCTTGTTTAGAGGTGAAGTCCCGCCTCCGGTCAGCGCCAACAAGGCATGCGGGTATTTTTCAAGCAGAGCAAGGCCTGTCTCGCATCGTTTCAGCAGTTCCGCAGCCATGCTTCCGTCCGGAAGCAGCTGATAACCCATCACGGCTATACAGAGGCTGTTGTCCTGCGGCAGGCCATCCGGCAACACAGCTGAATCTACAACGAGTTCTTCACTGACATAGGCCCATTTGCGCATAATCCCGTCCCAGAGCTCACCAAGCTTCGGATCGACCGCCTTCAAAGACGACAGCGTATCCTCAACCTGAGGCCAGCCAGCCGCCCCAAGATACCGGTATGTGTAGACCAGATCCGTAACCAGCTGATAGGTCTCGGCAGTGTACTCCTTCTCCGTTCCATTGAATCGGGTTTCTTCAGGGATAATGCTGACCTGAAACGGAATCTGCTTTTCGTCCGTTTTCGGTTCGCTTCGCCTGCCTTTATTCTCCGGCTCCTCCGGACTCGGTATTTCAGTCTGCTCCGGTACATTCTGCGGTAATAAAGGCGGCGCCGGCTCTGCAGTAAATTCATGCTGATTCTCAAGTATGGGCTGGATTTTCCGTTCCGGATTCTGGAAATATCGAAAGGCTACGGTTCCCGTCATGAACAGAAATGCCAGGATCAGCAGCACGGTTTTGACCGCGCTGCCTGACCTTTTTTGTTGTTTTTTAATTCCGTTCATCAGCCCTCAAACCTTCAATTAACTTTCCGAGCCCTGCATCACAGGCAGCATCACTTGATCAAACCG
>JAFSLL010000169.1 GCA_017448455.1 Oscillospiraceae bacterium
CACAAGCCGTTGTTTTCATCATAAATGGTCTTTTCCATTGTGAAATCCTCCAGTATAATATCGTCATTGATGTATTCGCACATATGTCACAGCTTCCCGATTGACACACCTTGTTATATCCTGTCATGAGTTTTTCTTGCCCTTGCTTTTGCCCTTATGAGCGGCGCGGGCGTTATAGAAACGGTGTAACATGTAATAAAAGAATTCGGTGAGCAGATTGCGGAAAACCCTTTGTTTTCAAAGGTTTCAGAGGATTTCATTAAAGCCCTATAATCACTGGCGGATGCCTATGATTTCGGGGATTTCAAATTCCGGTTTGTCAGTCCTCACCATAGAATTCCGTGGTAGTTTTGTTCGCCTGGATTAGCACGGAGCTCTGGTTAAAGGTGCGAATCATGTCGTCCGCTGCTGCGTGAACCTCGTCCAGCGTAGTGTCGCTCAGATAGATCACGATGGTATATTCCTGATATCGGACACCATCGTATTCCCAACCTCCGTTTGCCTCCTGGATCGTATAGCCGCCGAAGTGATCGATCAGGATTGCCTCAGCCTTGGCTCTGGCATCCTCCGGAGTGAACACCGGCTCATTGGTGTCCTTGTCGTTGGTGCCGAGATAGAGCACATACTGCGTATCCTGCATGTCCGATGCGGCAGGTGCCCCGGGTATTAATGCTGCGATCAGGCTCACAGCCGACAGGCACAGGGCTAACAGAGAGATGATGATTACAATGGTTCCAAACTTTTTGTTCATTTCATTTTTCCTCGCTTTCGATTTTT
This sequence comes from Oscillospiraceae bacterium, assembly GCA_017448455.1. GTDB lineage: Bacteria > Bacillota > Clostridia > Oscillospirales > Oscillospiraceae > Limivicinus. The sequence goes on from JAFSLL010000169.1 coordinate 778, forward strand.
ATGGAATGATCTTTTATATTTCTTTATCACATGAACCGGATTCCTGCTTCCGCTGCTGACGGAACAGCAGGATGGCATAAATTGCATACAGAATTGCGGCAGCTGCGCTGAGAGTGCAGGAGATCAAAAATCCGCGACAACAGATTCGCCCTGCGTTTCCAGGGAGAACGCAATGGCCTGCATCAGCTTCATCACGGGCAGGTGCTCTTTTAGCGCGCTGACAGTTTCCTCGTCCCGCAGCCAGCGGGTCATGATCCGCTTATTGCTGGTGCTGTTGTAAACCTCGGGATAAAACGTTTTCGTCTCGTATTCCTCGTCGGGCAGCAGCTTGGGATTGGCTCTCGTGATGACAATCGGCTTGACCGGAACATGCTCAACGAATTTTCCGTCGTTCCGGGGAATCTTGTAACACTTGACGCTGGCAGCGAAGATCGTGGAAAGCTGGATCTCCATATCCAGATTGGACACCCTGCCGTTCTTGTTGTACAGCCCCTCCGGGAACTCCGTCCAGGTTCTGACGGAGGGTGTCGTCTGTTCCATGGCAATCGTGCCCAGCGTAACGACCCGTTTTGTTTCTTTATCCCGCAGGCAGAAGGTCGACGTGATGTCCGTCTCGCCCCAGGCGATGCCCTTGCCCTCGTTTTTCCACCAATCCGGACAGTTGTCGTCGAAGCGCTCGCTGATCGGCTTCGGGATGCGGTCGTTTTGATCGGTCGGATACGCTGCGTAAGAGGTGAAGGCGATCTCAAACTGCTTCTCCGGATAGATCAGCTTGTTCAGCAGCAGAAAGCGCGCCAGCAGATCCACGTAATGGTAGCCGCCGTGCATCAGCATGCCGTAACCGTAGCGATAGGGGTGATCCTCCCGCGTCAGGTATTCCCGGTGCAGATTCCAGACGCCGCCCGCATGCTTGATATGAAAAGAGGTCAGCGGCGCCTGATATTTCTGCATTCTCTCTTTGATCATTTTGTACACGACGTCGGCGTAGATCTCGTGGCATCTGCCGAGTGTCATGACCGAGACATGGCAGCGGTTCTTCTCCGCCTGCTCCACGTAATGCTCCATCTGCCGGACCATGACCTCCGGGCAGTACGTTCCGTCCTTCTGCGGCAGAAAGACCGGCTTTTCGATCAGGCAGGAGACGCCGTGCTCCACACAGTATTTCAGGTAGCGTTCGTGATAGCGCACCTCCGTTGCGATATATACCTTGATCTCCCTGTGTCCGGCCCGGATTTGCCGCACGACGTCGTCGAATTCCGCCAACTGCTCCGCCTCACGCAGGAGGTCCGGCGTTTGCAGATAGTACGTTTTTTCCGGCTGGACAAGGGCTCTTGCCAGACGTTTTTCGATCTCCTCCCGTTCGATTGCCAGGTCGACGATCGAGAACCCATCGAGGATACCGCCTTTGATGGCTTCGTCCACAAGCTCCAGATACTTATTCAGTACGATCTCGTCAAACCCCACAACGACCAAATGACATTGCTTTGACATGTGAAAACCCTTCTTATCCGTTCATTTGAGATTGTATGTCCTTTCCTGCGTTCAGCCAAAGGATCAGATTGTTGCTGTTAAAGGCGTTGAAGTAGCGGGTATCCTCCGCGAGCGCCATGACCATGCGGATCCCCATCCCCTCGTCGACTCCTCTGTCCGAATTGGCCTGATGCCACGCAATCGGGTCGAAGGCCTGGTTATAATCCCGCAGCGTCAGGCAGATCCTGTTGCCGCTGACAAACAGACGGTATTCCGCACCGGATGCCTTCCTGGCGTCGGGGCTGCCGTACTGAACGATATTGCCTCCCATTTCCTCCATAAACAGCGACATTCGTGTTGCGCTTTTCACATCGGTTCCCTGGATCAGGCAGAAACCCTCGATCCGCCGACTTTCGCGAATAACGTCCTCCATGGTCGTGACGCTTCCGTAGATGTTGCTGCTATCGCCGCCGAAGTTTTCGGGCAGGAGCATTAACTGCTCCGCCTTGCGGGGGAATCTCTTATTTTTGATCCAGAGGATCATAACGATGATTCCAAGCAGCAGGAATTTCCCCAGCGCAATGGATGCAAGCAGCCCTTTCGAGCCGAACAGGAAAGACAACGCTGCCGCGCAGACGACGGGGAAAACAAACCGATCCAGGATATTCAGAAGAATGACTGTGCGGCGATTGCGGATACCTTTCAAATAATTGATATAGATGCAGATCGGGGTATCCGCGAGCAGAGAAAGCGCCATGCAGCGGATCGCAAAGGTGCTGAGCGAAGCTGTCTCCGGGTCTGACGTATAGAAGCCGGCGATCAAGGGGGCGCAGAGGAACACGACCGCGAAGGTTGCAACGGCAAATCGAAGCGAAAGGTTCATGCCGTATTGGAACACGCGCCGGAGCCCGTTCTTGTCTTCGACGCTGTGATAAATGCCCGACATGGAGACCATGGTGCTTGCAAGCCCGTCTGAGATACAAAAGAGCACCATGTTGAAATCATACTGGATGCCTCTGGCGACGATCGCCGCCGTGGAAACGGCAAAGAACAGGTTGAGCCGGTTGATGCTGACGTCCCGCAGACTGATTGCCAGGCTCTGCACCAGCGTCGGCGAACCGGATTTGGAAAGCTCGGGGGCCTCTTTGCGGCGAAACGCTTTCAGCGTAAAGCGGGAACGACCGTCTTTGCGCAGCAGAAACACGACGAGTATCCCACACTGAACCGTTAAAGATACGGAAGTGGCGATGCCCATGCCGAAGGTTCCACCGTGCAGAACCAACGCATTGAGCAGGTCGAGTACGATGTCAGTGCCACACAGAACGATTGCCGATATGCTGAAAATCTTTTTTCCGTTGTCAAGGACGACGATCGGGCCCAGGATCTGCACGGCGATCAGCGCCGGGATTCCAAACAGATAGCCCCGCAGATAGGAAAGCATATTTTCGTACAAGACGGGTTTGCCGACCTTTGTCACGCCGCAGTAGGCCATCAGCGGATCCGGCATCACCACACAGAGCAGGATCAGAATCACGGAGATCAGTAGTCCCACCAAAACGGAGAAGGTGAACACACTGTTTGCCGTATCCTTTTTCCCTTCGCCGATATAACCTGCGCAGACGATCTGATTCCCGGAAGCAATAAACGACGCCAGCATCAAAAACAAGCCGTTGAGCGGTCCGAACAGGGCAATCGCGGAGTATGCGTCATTACCTAAAAACCTGCTGGTGATAACACCGTCGAGGAACTGCGCCGCCGTGCCGACAAGCACCGTGAACATCATGGCAATCGAAGCAGAGAAGAACATTTTGGAAATGACGTCTCTTTGCCCGTGTCTTTTCCATCCTTCTGAAACTTTCATGGCCAAACAATCATCCTTTCAAGGAAAAGGGGTTTAGCATTCCGGAAATCCCCCTTGGGCAATGAATAGTCATTTTCATTTTATTATATCTGGTATCTTTCCTGCCGTCAACAATAAACAGCAGCTCTCAAAGGTTTTTCTTCGATTGCAGTCCAAACAGTTGGAGTTGTTACACCAGAAAACGGAAGAGAACACATAACGAAAAGTACAAAACCGATTATCAGCCGGTAAAACACGAGTATCAGCCGAATACATCTTCGTAGAAATGCAAGGCGGGCTGTGAGAGAAACCACCATTTCCCTCACAGCCCGCTTTGCTGTCTGTTTCCAAAATCAGTTTTCCAGGTTCCGGGGTTTCATCCATCACATCCACATTATATCTTGGAGTGAAGTTGTTTGTCCACATACCGGTAATTAACTATTCGCAAAATAATTAACCGCCGCTTAATTCTCCTTATCTTCTTCCAGCAGGTATTTCAGCATTCGCTCAGGATCGTTGACAAACTGCCTGGTGATCTGATAGTGCTCCGTGTCCCGGTAGTCCACGGTTCGGACGCCGTCCTCATCGAAGAGCTTGATCTCCGCACCGGGGAAGGCCATGACGATGGGAGAATGCGTCGCAAGGATGAACTGGGAATCCAGCTCCACCAGGTCGTGCATCGCCACCAGCAGCGACAGCAGACGCTGGGGCGACAAGGCCGCCTCCGGCTCGTCCAGCAAATACAGGCCGTGGCCCTCGAAGCGGTTCTGGACCAGGGCCAGGAAGGCCTCCCCGTGGGACCTGGTGTGGAGCTGCCGGTATCCGTAGCGCCCCAAACGGCTCCCGCTTTGGTCGATGTAGCTGGAGGTATTGTAGAAGCTCTCCGC
>JAFSLL010000170.1 GCA_017448455.1 Oscillospiraceae bacterium
GAACCTGATCATGAAGGTGATCGATGCCCCTCCTGCCAAAGAAAAGAGGCGGGACCGTGAGGCAAGATAAGTTTTCCGCGCAGCGCATTGCTTTATATCTCTTCGGTGCACTGCCGGTAATCTGGATCGGGCTTCTGATCGCACCGATTACACAGGAGGGACTGGCAGGAGTCGTAAAAAACTTCGGCGAGGTGATGAGCCACCCGTTTCAGATTGAGCTTTGTGAGGACAGCCTGAAAACTGTCCTCATTTTGCTTTTGATCTACGGCCTTGCCATTGGCATCTACCTGGCAAACGACCGGAACTATCGCAGACGTGAGGAGCACGGGTCAGCCAAATGGGGCAATGCCCTGCAGGTCAACAGGAAATATGCGGAGCACAGACAGACTGAAAACAAGGTGCTGACACAGCATGTTTCCATCGGCCTGGACGGGCGGAAGCACCGGCGCAATCTGAACGTACTGGTATGCGGCGGTTCCGGCAGCGGTAAAACAAGGTTTTATGCCAAGCCCAATATCATGAATGCCAATACTTCTTTTGTGATTCTTGACCCAAAGGGTGAGATCCTGCGCGATACCGGGACACTCCTTAAAGATCGTGGGTACGACATCAAAGTACTGGACCTGATCGATATGGAGAAGAGCCACTGCTACAACCCGTTCGTCTATCTGAAGACGGATAACGATATCCAAAGGCTTGTCACAAACCTGTTCAAGAACACAACGCCAAAGGGCTCACAGACGCAGGATCCCTTCTGGGATCAGGCAGCGACCATGCTTTTGCTGGCGCTGATCTTTTACCTGCACTATGAGGCACCGCCTGAAGAGCAGAACTTTTCCATGGTCATGGACATGATCCGTGCCGGAGACGTGAAGGAAGATAATGAGGAGTACCAGTCACCGCTGGATGTGCTCTTTGAAAAGCTGGAGCTTCGAAATCCAGAGCACATCGCGCTCAAGTATTACCGCAGCTATCACTCCGGTTCAGGCAAAACGCTGAAGTCGATCCAAATTACACTCATGTCCAGACTGGAGAAGTTCAATCTGGAATCGCTGGCAGGCATTACCCAGTTTGATGAAATGGATCTGTCAGAGGTAGGAGAACGGAAAACAGCAATCTTCGCCGTCATCCCCGATAACGACAGTTCGTTCAACTTCCTTGTGGGAATGCTTTATACCCAGTTGTTCCAACAACTGTATTACCAGGCGGATATCGTGCACGGCGGCAGGCTTCCGGTGCATGTGCACTTTGTCATGGATGAATTTGCGAACGTCGCATTGCCGGATGAGTTTGACAAGCTCCTTTCGACCATGCGATCCAGAGAGATCTCGGTATCCATTATCATCCAGAACCTGGCACAGCTGAAGGCCCTGTTTGAAAAGACCTGGGAAAGCATCGTGGGCAACTGCGATGAGTTTCTGTATCTGGGCGGCAATGAACAGTCAACACATGAATATGTCTCCAAGCTGCTCGGAAAAGAGACCATCGACATGAACACCTACGGTCAGTCCCGTGGCCGAAACGGGAGCTATTCCACCAATTGGCAGCTTACCGGAAGAGAGCTGCTTACCCCTGATGAAGTGCGTATGCTGGACAATCGCTACGCGCTTCTTTTTATACGCGGCGAGAGACCGGTTCGGGATCTGAAGTATGACATTCTTCACCATCCAAATGTGGCCCTTTCCGCCGACGGAGGAGCCGATGCCTATAAACACGGCGAGGATCTCCTCAGCATTGCGTCTGTCACCTACGAGCCGAAGGGCGAGAACGATGAGACGCCCGTCAATATCGAGTCTCATGACTTCCTAATCTTTACGGAGGCCGAGCTCGAAGAAATGATCAATAAGAAAATGGAGGAAATGCAAAATGAACAAGAAAAACAAGAATAAGCCGATGATCTCCGGAAAGGTGAAGAGAGGCTTTCGCTTTTACAGCGCGCTGGTGCTCTGCCTCACCCTGCTGATGGCCTTCAGTACCACTGCCTTTGCGGCGGAGGGCGATCCCATTACTGTCGTAAACAACCTGAGTGATTTCATCTTCGGCCTGATCCGCGCGGTCGGCCTGATTCTGCTCGGTTGGGGTATCGTGCAGATCGGTCTGTCCTTCCAGAGCCATGATCCGTCCCAGCGATCCAACGGATTCCTGACCCTGGCAGGCGGCGTCATCATCACCTTCGCCAAAGAGATCCTCAACCTGATCGTCGGTTGAGCTTCAAAGCATATGGGGCAGGGATCTTCCCTGCCCCGCAGCATCGGAAGGAGGTGTTTGAATGTCAGATAACTGGATCGTACAGAACATAGAGAGAGCATTGGAAGTCTGGAACGAGAAGCTTTCTGAGATATGGAGACTGATCACTCAGTCGCCTCAGGAATTTAAAGGAGGCACGATCTGGAACGTCATTGAGAGCATACATGGAAGCCTGCAGGCAATCGGATATGCGCTGCTGGTGCTCTTCTTCGTGATCGGCGTCATGAAGACCTGCGGGTCTTTTGCGGAAGTAAAGAAACCCGAGCACGCGCTGAAGCTGTTTATCCGCTTTGCTATTTCCAAGGCGGTTATTACTTACGGCATGGAATTGATGCTGGCCTTCCTGAGCGTGATTCAGGGAGTGATCGGTACGATCATGAATGCGGCCGGCTTCGGCGCAGCAACAGAGACCGTGATCCCGCAGGAGATGATCACAGCCATTGAGGACTGCGGCTTCTTCGAATCAATTCCGCTGTGGGCGGTCACACTGATCGGCGGACTTTTTGTGTGGGTGCTCTCGTTCATCATGATCCTGAACGTATACGGCAGATTTTTTAAACTCTACATGTATACGGCCATTGCGCCGGTGCCCCTGGCATCGTTTGCCGGTGAGCCGACGCAGAAC
>JAFSLL010000171.1 GCA_017448455.1 Oscillospiraceae bacterium
AAACGGACAAGGCGATCCTGCGAAAACAGATCCGTGCAGCTCTGAAGGAATCCAAAACGCTGGATGAGTTTTTCGATTTTCTGTTGGAGGATTACGGTGTTGCGGTGAAAGAAAGCCGTGGTCGTTTCAGTTATCTGACGCCGGATCGCACGAAGCCGATCACGTCCCGCAAGCTGGGCGACGATTTTTCCAAAGAAGCGATCCTCGCCGTCTTAGAGCAAAATGCAGCCCGCATCCTTCCGTCTGTCAGGCAGAGGCCGGACACTTTTGTCACGCCCGCGGCAAAACCCGAGATCGAAAAGCTGATCAATCTGGAAGCGAAACGCGCCGAAGGAAAGGGCGAAGGTTACATCCATTGGGGCAAGACCTTCAATCTGAAAACGATGGCCAAGACGCTGATCTATTTGCAGGAAAACGGTCTGACCGATCTGGACGCGCTCGACGCCGCGTTAGAGGACGCGCATAAAAAAGTTACTACTTATCGCACCAATATAAAAGCGATCGAGCAAACCCTGAAAGAAAAGAAGGAACTACAGCGGCAGGTTTTGAATGCCCACGCAGGAAAAGGTCTGCACGCGGAGTACCTAAAGCTGCCGAAGAAAAAGCAGGAAAAGTTTTACGAAGAAAACCGACCGGCGCTCATGCTCTACGACGCGGCCATGCGATATTTCAAAGAAAACGGGGTCAAAACCATTCCTACCGTCAAGCGAATCCAGGATGAGATCGAAGATCTGACTTCTGCCAAAAACGCTGGATACGCCGAATACCGCGACAGCCAGAAACGCGAAAAGGAGCTGCAGACCGTCAAAACCAATATTGAAACAATACTCCGACAGCAGGAGCCAGAGGTCGCACAGGGACGCAAAAAGGACGAGCAGGAACTGTAGTTCCGGTGTCACGCTTTAGGCATAAAAAATGCAGCGATCATGCGGCTTTCCCAATGCGATTCTGACGAGGCAATACGATTTGACCTACACCCCGGTTTTCCGGGTTTTAGAGCGTGACATTTTAAAGAGCAAGGGCGCAGGGTGGAAAAATAGAGCTTCAAAAATCCAGCGATCATGCGAGTTTCCGGTGCGCGATTCTAATGGGGCAATATGATTTTACGTTCCTACGTAATTTCGGCTTTCTATTTTTCCACCATATTCATCAATACCGGCAGCTCGCTGCCGCTGCGAAAATGAAATATGAGCCAAAACGGATAATAGCCTAATTTGTCCGATCAAGGGATTCGGGTGCTGTCATCCCCAACGAGATAGCCAAGGCAGGTAAAACTCATTTTTGAGTTTTCGTATTCCATAGGCGTATCTTGCTTTAGAAATGTCGCAGAAAAGTTTTTGAAAATAGTGCTGTTGAGTACTTGCAAAGGATTTCCCAGAGATTGGGGTTAGTGAGGGAACAGATTTGTTCCCATCAAGAAAAGAGGAGAGAATTCATGGCGAAAAGAAAAAAGGAAGATCCATATGACCTGTGCACCTGCTACGAGCCGAGCGAGCCGGTGCCCAAAGAATTCATCGATCCCGGCGATCGGGAGCCTACGATTGCAGATACTGCGTTCTATTTAACAGATGAAAACGGTATCGAATACTATTGCTGCGGAAATACCAAAATCAAGATCACCGAGCATTTCGCAGATGACGGAAAAACCGTGGGCGAGCTTCTGGAAGATCTCATCATCCGCGAAGCAAAGAAAACAGCCAAAGATTAACGCTTTAAATCGTTAAATTACACAATTGAATCTGCCCCTCGCTTATAGTATAATTTCATCAGGAAGTATTGTAAGCGTGGGTTGTTTCACACGAAGGAGGCTTATTATTTGAAGCAACCGTACAATACCGCACTATACATGAGACTCAGCCGTGATGATGAGAAATACGGCGACAGCGTTTCCATTGAAACACAGAGAACGATCCTCCGACAGTTTGCAAGCGAAAACAATCTCCATGTGGTCGATGAATACGTCGATGACGGATGGAGCGGAACCAATTTCGAGCGTCCGGACTTCAAGCGCATGATGGACGATGTGGAGTCGGGGAAGATCAACTGCATTGTCACAAAAGACCTTTCCCGTTTTGGCCGTGAGCATGTGATGATGGATTATTATCTGGAGTTCATGTTCCCGGAAAAGCACATCCGCTATATCGCCGTCACAGAGAACGAGGACACCGAAAAGGGCCTGAGCGATTTTGTTCCTTTCAAGAACCTGTTCAATGAGTGGTTTGCCAAGGATACCAGCAGGAAGGTCAAGGCGGCGCTGAGAGCGAAGCACGCAGCCGGGGAAAGAACAGCTACCTATGCTCCACTCGGATACAAAAAGGACCCCGACGAGAAAAACAAGATCGTGATCGACGAGGAAACCCGTTGGGTTGTCGAGAAGATTTTTGATCTTGCTGCCCATGGCTGCGGAGCGGCCAAGATCGCCAGGGTGCTGTATGACGAAAAGGTTCCGACACCGGCGTATTGGCATTACATGCGTCAGGGGAAGTTTGATTACGTCTTTGCAGACGCCCCGGAGGATAAAGCGTATTCCTGGTCCCTTGCGATCATCCGAGCAATTCTAAACGACGAGACCTACATTGGCAACACGATCCACCACAAGCAGTCGACCATATCCTATAAAAACAAGAAGGTCGTTCAGAATCCGAAGGAAGAATGGGTTCGAGTCGAGAACACGCACGAACCGATCATTTCAAAGGATTTGTTCAACCAAGTGCAGGAGCAGATTGCCACCCGGCGCAGGATGCAGAAGGATGCGACGACGCAGATTTTTGCCGGTCTGCTTAAATGTGCCGACTGCGGATGGTCTATGAGCTACGCTAAAAAGGATATCTCTTATGCCTATTATGTCTGCGGCAGACACAGAGCGTATCGTTACAAGGGCGGAGAGTGTACCAGACACTATCTCCGGTACGATGTGCTTTACGCCTACGTTTTGGAGCGAATCCAGCATTGGGCGAAACGAGCCAAGAAGGACGAAAACAAACTTCTGGAGGATCTGCTCAAGTCCGGAGATCGGGAGCGTGCCGCTGCAGTCAAGAAGCAGACAGCCGAGCTGAAAAAGGCGGAAAAGCGCAAGGCTGAGTTGGACAATATGTTCGCCAAGATGTACGAGGATTGGGCTGCGGGCCGCATCACGGAAAGCAACTTCAACATGCTCTCTCAGAGATATCAGAAGGAGCAGGAAGAGCAGGAGCAGAAAATCCAGGACTGCAAAACGAAGCTGGCTGCAGGACAGCAGACGGTTGAGGACGCCCAGAAGTGGGTCGAGCTGATCAAGCAGATCGGTGTACCCAAGGAACTGACTGCGGAGCTTCTAAATGCTCTGATCGAGAAGATCATTGTCCATGAAGCAACGGAAGACGACTTCGGCTTCCGACAGCAGGAAATCGAAATCATCTTCCGTTTTGTTGGCAAGATCGATTGAAATGTAAAATAGTATCCTTAACTAAAGGAAACGGGAAAAGCTTTCTTCCTCACGGACAGCTGATCAACGATCAGGGCTGGGTTTCTCACGACGGAGAAGAAATTGTCCGAAACGTCGGGCTTGTTGTTCGGGATCTGCTTGAGAAAGCGAATGTCAGTGAACAGGATGTCAGCGCAATCGGGATTTCCAACCAGAGAGAAACAACGATCGCCTGGGACAGGGAAACCGGAAAACCGGTGGATCACGCGATTGTCTGGCAGTGTGCCAGAGCGAAGGAGATCACTGCTTCCATGGATGCGGATTTTGCCGCAAGAGTAAAAGAGCGCACCGGCATTCCACTGTCGCCCTACTTCCCGGCAGCAAAAGCGGCATGGATCCTCCGCAGCCATCCACTTGCGCGCGAGCTGGCGGAGGAAGGAAAGCTCTGTATCGGAACAGTTGACGTCTGGCTGGTGTTTAAACTGACGGGGGGAAAAGTTTTTCGGACGGATTACTCCAACGCATCACGCACACAGCTGTTTAACCTGCACACGCTGCGCTGGGCATGAGCCATCACTCGGCGCAGGATATCGCGGCACTCTCCGCTATCCCCAACATGCGGGTCTATCTGCCCTCCGACCGCCACCAGACGAAGAAGCTCATTCAGGCCCTGCTGCAGGATCAGAAGTGTGCCTACGTCCGCGTGGGCCGCAACCCAGTGGAAGATATCTATTCCGAGGATGACTGCCCCTTTGAGATGAACAGAGCGGTTGTCATGGCGGATTCTGAGGATTACGACGTGGCCGTTATTGCCTGCGGCGAGATGGTGCGTCCCGCGATTGAAGCTGCGCGGGCATTAAAAAGCGACGGCATTTCTGCCGCCGTGGTGGATATGTACTGTGTCAAGCCTGTTGACCGGGAGGCAGTCCTGCGCGTCGCGAGCAAAGCCAGTCTGATTGTCACTGTAGAGGAGCACGCTCCCTTTGGCGGGCTCGGCTCGATGGTGAGCCAGATTGTGGCTGCCGAATGCCCGAAACGCGTCATCAATCTCGCCCTGCCCGATGTCCCGGTCATCACCGGAAACTCTCAGGAAGTCTTTGACACTTATGGCCTGAACGCGGAAGGAATCGCCAATACGGTAAGAGCGGCAATACGTTAAACAGAATATCTGATTTCACGGAACATCCTCGATGACAGTCGTTTTCGAGGGTGTTTCTCTTATCCTGTTCCGGCTTATTTCAGGAACTTTTTGAATTCCTTTTCGGATGTACCGGGAAACAGACCGTGCAGATGCTCCAGCAGGCGGCAGTAGGATTCTTCCGGTGTCCTCTGATACACGTGATCAGAGAACGCGGCGCCCATAAACCTCTCCGGTGTCGAGTACTCCGCGACGCCCCAGCCGCGCCGGTTCCCGTATCTGTCCGAAGTGTAGACGAAATCGCTGATGATCACATAGCACTGCTCCTGCAGCCGGTTGATGGAGGTGTCAAAGCCTTTTTTGCCGTCTGTCTTCTGCCAGCGGCCGCTGTAAGCGTAGCCGCCGTCCTTCCGCAGGGCTTTGGACAGAACCGGCGCGCGTTCCTCGATCAGATCAAACAGCTGCTTGTCCTGAAACCTGGCGAGACCGTCATCATATCGCGCGTCAAAATCATAGCCGTCACGCCGGTAGTTTGCCAGATCCAGAAACAGATCCTGCCGGACATACGCGGCTTTCTTCTCAAAGAACTTCCCGTACGCGCACTTTGCTTCCTGAATAACCGGACCTTTCCATTCCCAGGTGTTCTCCGGGGTGTCGTTGAACAGAACCCAGGGAGGACAGTGGTCTTCCAGCGAAAACCCCGGAATGGAGGTTGCAAAATAAGGGATAATCCCGAATTCCTGAATTGCGTCGAGCAGATCTTTTTTTGTTCGTACTTCAAAATCAAAAGCCATATATTTTAATCCACTGTGCATCCCGCTTAACGTTTGTTCCTATTCTGCCCATGCCATTGGCCGCATACAGGCCTGCTTCCATGATCTTCGCCAAATTCTCCTGTTCCGGCATATGCGGTGTAAACTTCCGGACGCTGCGGCAGACTTTTATTTCGTCAAGTACAGGATTCATAAGCCAGCTTCCTTTCTGTGATGATGTGGCCGTTTTTAAAGGGATGACAGCAGAAAAACAGAAGAGCATTACAGGAATGGCACCATATACACAGGCAAATACGTCATTTGTCCTTCTCGCATATAGTCTTTTGTATAGACTAGGTATCTTTCAAGAATGCGATTTGAAAACTTGGCATAGAATTCGTCAAGAGAGGTATGCGTCTTATATCCGGAGGATTTTACTTCAAGCGGGCAAATCTTATTTCTGCGAGCAATCAGAAAATCGACTTCACGCCTGTGCTGGCTTTTCTCTGAATCAAAGGTGTGATAGAAAAGATCGTTTCCAGCGGCAGCGAGCATCTGCGCGACAACATTTTCAAACAGATATCCGAGATTGGCTGCCAGCTTATCACTGAGAATTTTTTCGTAAATTACATTTTCGGTGAAATCGCGATCCTTGAACATCAAGGTTGTAAAGAGCCCTGTATCACAGACAAAAAGCTTAAACTGAGACAGATCCTTGTTGGCAGATAACCCCGCATTCGGATCGGTTGCATGATAGGATACTAGGACGGTTTTGGAATCAGCCATCTCCGCAACCAGTCTCAAAATGTCTTCTGCACGGCTGTTGGGGAGAACGCTGGAAACTTGATATCTGGCCGCATTCTTGCTGAGCTGCGTGGGAATTGAGTCAAAGAGGAGAGAAGCTCTTCCGGTGGGATCGATCTTCATAAAACCGTCCTTATAGAGCTTAAGGATGTCTCGCTTGACGAGATCCACCTTTCGGAAGTTGTTCGTCACCAGATACTCATTGACAGCCTGCGGCATACCGCCGACCAGCATATAAAGGCGAAAGCTTCGAAGCAGTTTTCGATTGGCCTGCTGGTCAGGGGAGATTCCCTTTTCATAACACTGCTTTATCAGAGCAAAGCTGCTCTGATCTCCGGCAGCCCAAAGGAATTCCTCATAGTCCATTGGATACATGCTGATTTTTCGCTCTTCGCTGGGGATTAGAATATCCTTCACGTTTTTCCTGATCGATATGAGGGAGCCCGTCTCGATATAGTCGTAACGATGATCTTTCACGAGATGCTTGATAGCTTGACGTGCCATAGGACAGAGTTGAACCTCATCGAAAATAATCACCGATTTACGATCAAGCAGGTCAACTTTATATTGAAGCTGAAGCTGCAAAAACAAATAGTTCAGGTCAGAAACATCTTCAAACAGTTGTTTGATTCCCTTTGGAGCAATCGAGAAATCTATCAGGATATAGCTTTCGTATTCGTTTTTTGCAAACTCTTCCACAACGGTAGATTTCCCAATTCGTCGTGCACCTTCAACGAGAAGCGCAGTATGACCATCTGACTCTGCCTTCCATTCGAGGAGTTTGTCGTATATCTTGCGCTTGAACATGGCAGTCATCCTTTGCAAATTTGTTTTTGCAATTTTACCGCAAAATTACGGTTTTTATACTGCAGTTATACCACAAAATGGCAGTATGTCAAGAGGGAGGTGCACTTGTCAAGTTTGGTAGACTGCACAGGAAAAGCAGCTCATCTTATCCCCGGGAGCAAAAAGAACAGGCCGCGGCAAAAAGCTGACCACTTCCGTCAGAGATAAGTGGATGGCTTTCAGCCGCAGCGCTACCATCCGCGGAAGCGAATGATACGATCATACCGACTGGTGAGGAAGGAGATGCCATAGCTAATCCGTGCAGTCCCGTCTGTGTGCTTGCGTTTCCTGATTCTCACAGCCTGATCTGGGCAAAATCCATCTGCTGCAGATCAAAGCTGTAAAGAATCCCGGTTTCGACCGGACGGCCGCACAGAAAGCGCAGACAAAGCGCTGCCTGCATCGCCGCACCGAGCGCGGGGGTGAAGGGGAGAATGCCGTCGTTCTCCGGGACATAGTGTTCCGGAAACAGAACGTCCGTCAGTGCGTCATCGCCCCAGGAGAGAGCGGCCTGCGCGGTCCAGCCGCTGACAGCCCCGAAGACATAGGGAATCCTCTGGCGGTCGCATTCGGCTTTCAGCAGCCGCCAGCTCTCAATGCTGTCGAGCGCGTCAAGCGCGGCGTCACAGCCGCGCAGAAGACCGGGCAGCGTGCGTGCGTCGAGACGGCAGATATGCCCGCTGAAACGGACATCCGGCGCAATGTCCGCGGCGCGCTCAGCGGCAGCGGCTGCCTTGAAGCGCCCCAGACTGTCCTCCGTACAGAGAAGCTGCCGATTGAGATTCGAGCGTTCAAATCGCTCCGGGTCGGCAGCGACAATTTCGCCCACACCGGCGCGAAGCAGGTATTCTGTGAGATAGCCGCCGAGTCCGCCGCAGCCTGCGACCAGGACCTTCTTCCGGCGCAGAAGGGAAAGCTCAGCTTCTTCCAGCGCTCCGAGATTTCGTATCAGGCGTTCGTCCATTCCGGTCGCCTCCTTCTGAGCGCATTATAAGAAAACCGGCCCACTCCCGTCAAGCTTTCATTTCTTTTACAAAAAACTTGACGGTCAGAAATGAAAGAAGTATAGTTAATTTGTACAAAAATGAAACGAGGGGAGGGAATCCCATGTATGACCTTTTACTATCTCCAATGAAGATCGGAAGCATGACGGTCAAAAATCGCACCGTTATGACGGCGGCGGAATTCAGCCTTGGACAGACCAACGGCAAGCCGACGGAGCGCCTGATGGATTACTATGAAGAGCGCGCGAAAGGCGGCGTCGGAATGATCATCCCCGGGATCTGCCGGGTCAATGATATGGGCGGTGCGTCAACCTTCACGCAGCTGGCCATGAGCCATGACTATCATATTGAGCCCATGCGTGAATTTGCCGAACGGATCCATCGCCACGGAGCAAAGCTCTGCATTCAGCTCCACCATCCGGGAAGGCAGGGGATGGCAAGTGCGATCAACTCATTGCCTCTTGTTATTCCTGTGGCGGACCGTTTCCCGGGCGTGATGGAGCAGGTTTTTAAGTGCACGCCGCTGCTGCTTGGTATGGAGGAAAAAGGGATCTGCTTTTCCGTTCAGGCGCCTTCAAAGGTTGAACTTGCAAAACACGGTGCCACAAGGATGCACGCCATGTCGGGAAAAGAG
Source organism: Oscillospiraceae bacterium (assembly GCA_017448455.1). Lineage (GTDB taxonomy): Bacteria > Bacillota > Clostridia > Oscillospirales > Oscillospiraceae > Limivicinus. Next base: position 8,582 of record JAFSLL010000171.1, read on the forward strand.
ATCCGTGATCTCATCAGCGATTTCATCGAAGCGGCCGTCCGCTGTCAGAAAGCAGGTGTCGACTGTGTGGAGCTGCACGCCGGTCACGGCTATATTATCCAGCAGTTCCTGTCTCCCCATACCAACCGCCGTACGGATGAATACGGCGGAAGCTTTGAAAACCGCATGCGCTTTATTACCGAGATCATTCAGGGCATTCGCGCCCGCTGCGGACGGGATTATCCGCTGACGGTGCGCCTGACTGCCGATGAAATGTACGCGCGTATCGGACGGGAAGGCGTGGGCTATGATCTGGAGACCGGCAAACAGATCGCGAAGCGTCTGGAAGAACTGACGGTGGATGCGATTAATGTTACCTCCGCCTGTTACGATGCGTATAACTACTGGCTCGAGCCAACTTCTTTCGAACCCGGCTGGAGAAAATACCTGGCGAGGGAGATCAGAAAAACCGTTTCCATCCCGATCATCGCTGCCAATGTGATTCGTACGCCGGAACAGGCAGAAGAGCAGCTTGAGGAGGGGGATCAGGACTTCGTCGCTTCGGCACGCGCTTTCATCTGTGACCCGCACTGGGTGGAAAAAGCCGCATCCGGCCGTTCTGATGAGATTCGCCGGTGCATTGGCTGCCTCAACTGCATCCGTTCATTCATGACCAATGCGGGAGTGGGAAAGCCGGGCGAATGCGCGCTGAATATGAGCGTAGCGCGTGAGAAGGAGTACTTTAACATGCCGCGCGATGGCGAGGGACGGAAGATCCTCGTGATTGGCGCGGGTCCGGCCGGACTCACCGCGGCGCAGACGCTTGCAATGCGGGGATTCGACGTGAGCGTGTATGAAAAGGAGGAAAAACCGGGAGGTCAGGTGCTCACAGCTGCTGCCTGTCACCTCAAGGACAAGCTGTACTGGTGTATTGAGGACCTGATGACGAATGCCCGGAAGGCGGGGGCGAAAGTGTTCCTCGGCACGGAACTCAGCGCGGAAGAAATCGCGGAAGCAGACCCCTGGGCGGTTGTGGTTGCTACGGGAGGCGAACCGCTTCGCCCGCGTTCGATTGAGGGGCTCGACGGGGAAAACGTCTATACCGCGCCACAGATCATTCATCGCGAAATAGTGCTTCACGGAAAGCGGGTGGTCGTTGCGGGCTCAGGCATGACCGGGCTGGAGACCGCTGAAATCCTGTGTGAGACGGGGAATTCCGTCACGATTATTGAGATGGCCGATGAGATTGCTCCCGGTACCTGGTTCCAGCTTGTGGACGATGAGATGGAGAGACTGGGCAGGACAGATACCCGGTTCGAAACCGGAACAAAACTGGTTTCGGCGGATCCGGAGGGCGTCATCGTTGAAACTGTCAGGACAGGGGAAAGGCGGCGAATTGCGGCAGACTGTCTGGTGCTCTCCCTGGGCGTAAAGCCTGCGGGCAATCTCGCGAGGCAGCTTGATCTGCTCAGTGTGCGCCGCATCTACCGTGTAGGCGACGCCGTGAAGAGCGGTACGATCGCCGATGCCTGCCATACCGCGTTTGATACCGTGATGGCAATCCGTTAAAGAGCATTCTGAAATCAATTCATATCAGAAACAGGAGTGTGAAAACCTATGGTCAGCAATCAGAACATCGTTGTCACCGGTGCCTCCAGCGGCATCGGAAAATCAATCATGGAAGAGCTGCTCAAACAGGAAGGCAATCGCATCCTTGCCGCCTGCCGGCACGCTGAGAAGATCGGCGACTACGGAGACAGAGTAATTCCTTTTTCCTGCGACCTGAGTACAAAAGCGGGAGTGGATGCCCTGTTCGCGAAAGCCGAAGAGGTTTTTGACAAGGTCGACCTCTATTTCTGCAACGCCGGAGCGCCTTACTACGAACGCTTTGACTATGAGGACTGGGACCGCATTCAGAAGATATTCGATCTCAATACCGTCGCGCATATTTATACCTACTCCAAGTATCTTCACCATCTCAACGGCAGGGAAGGCCGCTTGGTCTACACCATCTCCGCCATGGGAGAGATGGCGCTGCCCGGCTATGCCCTCTACGCGGCAACCAAGTTCGCGATGAAAGGATTCCAGCAGGCGATTCGCGATGAAACACCGAAAAATCTGCAGATCAGCTGCGTCTATCCGGTATCGACCAGGACGAATTTCTTCCATGTCGGCAGTGGCGGACGCAAAATGGAGCCGCCTTTTCCGATACAGACACCGGAAAAGGTCGGAAAAGCCGTGGTGAAAGGTGTTGAAAAGCTCAAAGAACATATCTATCCCTGTTCGGTTTACCTGCCGAGCAGGCTGCTCATGAACATTGTTCCACCTGTGAAAACACTGTATGTCAAAGCGCAGAAAGACAAGCTCCGCCGCTTTGTCAAACGTCTGGAAGCGGAGAAGGAAGTTCTTGTCGAGGAGATCAGACACCGGCATCACACATAAAAGGGGAGGAGAAAGGATTATGGCGAACATTCACGATATTACGCGCAACGCGTTTATGCTGCGGGGGCCGCTTTCACGCAAGGGGTACGACTGGTGGTGGCATTCCCTGACTGCGGAAAACGCGGAGACAGGAGAGAAAAAGCCATTCTACATTGAGTTTTTCACCTGTAATCCGGCACGGGCAAAGAACGAGCCGGTCATTGTCTGGAATGATCCGGAAAAGCAGAAACGGGGTGTTCTCCCCTCCTATGTGATGGTCAATGTCGGCTTCTGGGGGAAGGAACACGGTCAGTTGCACAACTTCTACGCCTGGAAGGACGTGAGCATGCATGCCGACGCACCGTTTGCCATCTCCTGCGGGGGATGCACCTGCTCGGAAACCCACACGGAAGGCAGTGTTACGGTCACGCCGGAACAGGCGGCCGCTCATCCGGAGTGGATGTGTGACGCGGGCAGTATGAGCTGGAGGCTCGATATTGACAAGCAGATCGCCTTCCATGTCGGCTATGGCGCAGGCAAATTCTTCCGTGACATCAACGCCTTTGAGATGTTCTGGCACGCTGAAGGAATGAAATCCAGGTACAGCGGTGAGATCATTCTCAACGGGGTGAAATATCTTGTCAGGCCCGAGACCTGCAACGGGTACGCGGATAAGAACTGGGGCGGGGACTTTACTTCTCCGTGGGTCTGGCTTTCCAGCAATGAGCTGCGCAGCCGGATAAGCGGCAAGAAGCTGGAGAACTCTGTGTTTAACATCGGCGGCGGGCGCCCGAAGGTCGGGCCCGTGGCACTTGAGCGCAAACTGCTGGGCGAGTTCTATTACGAGGGGACGGATTACGAGTTCAATTTCTCCAAGTTCTGGACCCTCTCCGGAACAAAGTTCGACTGTGAGGAGACCGAAGATCAGATCCACTGGCATGTCGTGCAGACAACAGCCACTGCCAGGCTGGATACTGAGATCTGGTGCGATAAAGAGGATATGCTGAATATCAATTACGAAGCGCCGACGGGCCTCAAGCGCCATAACCGCCTCTGGAACGGCGGCAACGGCAGGGGCGTTCTGAAACTGTACAGGCGGGGCCCCTTTGGCAGAGAAACGCTGATTGATGAGGTGGAGGCAACGGGAATCGGCTGCGAATATGGAGAATATGACCGGTGACTTCGTTCATGGGAAAAATCCTGTGCGTGGATCTGAGTGCGGGTACCGCGGACAGTGTAGAGATACCGCCTCAGGTTTATGAAGCCGTCCTCGCGGGAAAGGGCCTCGAGGCGTGGTATCTTTATAACAGGATTCCCCCCGGAGCGGATCCGCTCGGCCCGGACAACATCCTCGGCTTTGCTGCCGGTGCACTCTGCGGCACCGGCGCTTTCCTGACGGGGCGCTGGACTGTGGCCTGTAAAAGCCCGCTGACCGGCGGCTGGGGCGACGCCAACTGCGGAGGACTGTTTGCCCCGGCGATCAAACAGTGCGGCTATGACGCGATCTTCGTCTCCGGCGTTTCGGCCAGGCCGGTCTACCTGTTCTGTGACGGGAAGGTCACTGAAATACGCGATGCGTCCGAATACTGGGGCATGGACGCGACGGAGACAGAAAACACCCTGCACGCCGCGCTTGATCCCGCCTGCCGGAAAAGACCCTGCATTGCCTGCATCGGTCAGGCAGGGGAGAAGCTCTCCCTCATTTCGGGTATCTGCAATGAGGGAGGCCGGATCGCCGCGCGCAGCGGCGTCGGCGCCGTCATGGGCAGCAAGAAACTGAAGGCTGTTGTCCTTGCGGGCACACGTCCGATGCCCTGTGCGGATCCGGAGGCCGTCAAGGCGCTTTCCCGGGAGCTGGGGCGCAAGCTGCTGAAGATGACGCTTCCTTCCGGCCTGGGTGTCTTTATAGGCGCGGGCGGCAGAATGATGGGACATCTGCCCTACATGCCGCTGGACGGTTCGATGACGGCCTACATGTTCCGCGAATGGGGAACGCAGGTGAATACCTCTCTCGCCATCACCAGCGGTGACGGGCCGATCAAAAACTGGGGAGGAACGCCGAAAGACGCGAGAGGTATGGCGGAAATCTATCAGCCGGAGCACATCAACCGCATTGAGCTGGCAAAATACCACTGTTATTCCTGCCCGCTCGGCTGTGGCGGTAGGCTCAATATCCGGGGTCGGAAATACGTGAGTTTTGACGAGACCCACAAGCCGGAATACGAGACCGTCGAAGCATTCGGACCGCTGCTGCTCAACGCGAGCCCGGATTCCGTCTATCAGATCAATGAGCTCCTCAACCGGGCCGGAATGGATACGATCTCCGCCGGCAACACCGTCGCCTGGGCGATTGAATGTTATGAAAACGGTATCCTCACCCGCGATCATACGGACGGACTGGAGCTCAGCTGGGGCAATACGGAGGCCATTCTGGCCCTTGTCCGGAAGATGATTCAGCGGGAAGGCTTCGGGGACGCCATCGCCGACGGCGTCAAACGCGCTTCCGAGCGTTTTGGCGGCAGAGAGTATGCCATGCATATCGGCGGACAGGAGCCAGGCATGCACGATGCGCGCAATGACCCGCAGCTGGGTGTGCACTTTGTGGCGGAACCCGCCCCCGGAAAGCATACGGTCGGCATGGGCCTTGAGTACGGCGCGATGAGCCTGTGCGATATCTGTTCCTGGGCGCCTCCGGCAACGCCGCACCCAAAGGCGGAGAATCTTGAAGATTCGGAGCGTCTCGCCTATATCAGCAAGGCAAACGCCTGCTACACCATGCTGACCGACGGCGCGGGCGGCTGCTATTACGGTCAAATGATGGGCGTACATATGTGGAAGCTGGTGGACTATCTCAATGCGGCGGAAGGCTGGAACTATGACGGAGACCATTACATGGAAATCGGTGAACGGATCCAGACACTGCGGCAGCTGTTCAATATCAGGCAGGGAGTCGATCCGGCGTCTTTCAGACTGCCAAAGCGCATGCTGGGTGAGCCTCCGCTTGCTTCCGGCCCGCTCAAAGGCGTGACACTGTCTCACCATCGCGAGCAGGTTTCTTCTCACTGGAGAGCATTTGGCTGGGATGAGAAAACCGGCGAGCCGCTGCCGGAGACGATCAGAAGACTCGGGATTGATCAGCTGACGGAGGAGATACCATGAACAGAAAACAGCCTATCTTTGACTATCTGAACTGCGTGAGCTGCGGGATCTGCGCGCAGGCCTGTCCGCTTTCCGTTCTCGCTATGAAGAAGGAGGGGAAGAGTGGCAAGTACCGCAATGTATTCCCCGAGCCGGTAAAGGAAGGCTGCACAGGCTGCGGCATCTGCGCGCGTTCCTGCCCGAT
>JAFSLL010000172.1 GCA_017448455.1 Oscillospiraceae bacterium
CGAGCTGGTTCTAACGAAGATGTTTCAGATCAAACACGAGTATATTTTTGGCTTGAACTCTACAAGCCTGACCACAGGAGGCAGCCATGAAAAATAAAATCGTTGTGGCAGAAGCCACATCCACCGCATTCAATTATCTTGAGGATATCCGAGCACTGGGCTTTGAGCCTGTGATTCTGGAGGCCTATCTTCCCGACGGTTACGCGAGAAGAACGCTTGACGAGGAGCGCAAGGTTAAGTATTCGCATATCAAGTACCCCATTACCATCCTCAAGGAGGACCCGGACTATGAGGTGACGCTCCGGGAGGTCAGGGCGCTTGATCCGCTGCTGGTCATTCCGGGCGGCGAAGAGGGCGTCGTTATCGGCACACGCCTGGCGGACGACCTCGGGATGACGGGAAACCCCTATTCCAACATCGCCAACATGACGCAGAAAAGCGCCATGCACGAAAGCCTGAAGAAAGCGGGACTGCGGTACATCCGCGGTACGGAGGTGAAAACCTGGGAGGACTGCCTCGCCTTTCTCGAAGAGACGGGGACGGAGGATGTCGTCCTCAAGCACGACCACGGCGCGGCCTCGGTGGGTGTACATCTGGTCCACGGCCGGGAAGAGCTCCGGGCGGCGTTCGAACAGGAACACGGCGTCGACAACAACATGTTCGGTGAGTCAGAAACCCATTTCCTGCTGCAGGAGCGGATTTTCGGCACCGAGTATATCGTCAATACCATCAGCCGCGACGGAATCCCGGCGCTTACTTCTGTGTTCAAGTATTATAAAAAGCGCACGCCGTCCGGAGCCATCATCTACAGCGGGAGCGAGTCCATCGATGACCCGAATGAGATGGAAAAGGCACTGATCGACTATGCGCTTAAAGCGGTCTGCGCCCTCGGAATCACCGACGGCCCGGTTCATGGAGAATACATGCTTGATGAGAAAGGCCCCGTCCTCATCGAGGCAAACTGCCGCGTCATGGGCAGCAGCGCACCCTCCGGCTATCTGGACAAGGTGTTCGGCTACCATGAGACGGAAGTGATCCTGAACAGCATGCTGGATAAGGAGTATCACCGTCAGTTCCGCGAGCGGCCTTACAAGCCCCTGCGCAAGGGCTATACCAAGGATTTTTCGGCAAGCTGTGACCAGCGGATCTCCTCCTCCGGGATCATCCCGATCCTGCTCGGCATGAAGAGCTTCTATTCCGGGTGGGTAGAGAACGCAGGCAGGACCGATATGCTGCACGAGACCGTCGATCTGGAAACTGAGACGGGCTGCATCTATCTGGTTCACGACGATGCGGATGTGGTGAGACGGGAGTTTGACCTCCTCATGTACATCGAAGAGCATGATCCGGAGCTCCTCCAGTCGGATGAGCCGCTGTTCCACCTGCCGCAGGGTGTAGCCGGGAACAGCCCCGAGATCGAGAACATCCTGAACGAGGACCCGGAGGTCCTGATCTCCAGAATCATCATGTACTATAAGAACGGTGCGAAGGGCGAGCCTGTCGTGCCCGAAGCGCTGCTGAAGACATCGATGTATAACCGCCATATCATGGAACTGATCCGGGGGCTCTGCTCCTGATCCTCAGCAGAAGGGCTTATAATCGACTTCAAAGCCGAAGCTGCGCGGGCCGAAAACCTCCAGGCCCCTGGGCGTCGTCCATACTGCAGGCGCGGGCAGGGCGAGAGAGATGAGCTCTTTCATAGTTGTCCTTCTTCCTGTTTTACGCCGGGATGCAGAGTCTCTTTCCAAGAGAAAGAAGACGTGCATAGGAAGCACCCATGTTATCAATCGGGATTTTGTCAACAAAACTATTCAGTGCCATGGCAGCTGTATCACTGCTGAAGGCGAAACCTATGCACAGGTGATTTTTTATCAAGAGGGTTTTACCTATGATGCTGTAACGAACAATTATGATTACAATGTTACATTGGTAAACAATGTCGACAAAGCAGATTTCTTTCTTTTATATCTGGAAACAATTAAGTGAGAAATGTACAAATCCAGTTTGTCTGGATCGTACACGTCCAGGGTAAAACCCTGGGCGTTTTTTTCGTGATCTGTGTGACACTTCTGTGATAAGCACTGTGTTATACTCAGGCCGTACTTGAGAGACAGGTACGGAAAACAAAACCAAACAACATCAAATATATAAATAACAAAGGAGATAACGAAAATGAAAGATCTTGAAAATATGAGAGAACTCAGCGTAGTAGAAGAAGAAAAGGTTGCCGGAGGAAAAAACGGCGGAGTACACTCTTATGATGGTCTTCCTCCCTATACACCCCCTGAAGAGCAGAAAGACGGCAGCACCGGAGCAACCGGCGGCTGGTAAATAAACGGAATCCGGTTCAATGCCCAGTAGCGTATCAAACATACAGGCCTGTGATCGAAATGTAATCACAGGCCTGTAAGACTTTTTATTACCCCGCGCATACGCCGTAATGAAGGCTCAGGAGTTTTTTATTCCCCGGGCACGGAATGGACACGGTCCTGGAGTTTTCCGATGAGTCGGTAGACCAGGAAGAACAGATGCAATACCGCAAACAGAATACAGCCGAGGGCGATCGTGAACCCAATCCGTCCGTAATCAGGCGTCAGCTTATCCCAGAGCATTGCGAGGATACCCACATCCGACCTTGTACCGATGAACATATAGTTCACGCCAAAAGTGCCATTGATGCAATAGATCGGAATGGAAAAAAGAACCATGAATATGCTGCTGAGCAGAAGTCCTCTGTAATTTGGGCGGACTTCGCATGACATAAAGAGCCATACAAAGTACGCGAGGATCAGGGTATGGAAGACAAAGGTGTGCAGGCAGTAAAAGTTCCACCACGGATACATGGTCGTGCTGGGGAATATAACCGCCAGCAATGCCGTCGGGAAAAAGGCGTAGGCGAAGAGCTGCCCCAGCCAGTTTTTGGACTGTGGCCACATGGCATAGACAACGGTAGCAAGCCCGCCCACACTGCACAGGTGCAGCGGGAGGAATTCAATGCTGTTGACATGAAACAGGCCGAGGACAATCGTCTTGGCTGCCTCCAGAAGAAGGATCGTCAGCGCACAGACTTTTCGCATGTTGCCTCTTCCCCGCTCGTCCAGTCTGCGATACAGTCTTCCGCTCAGATAACATCCGACGGCAATTGCCAGCAGCCAGGCCAGATGCCCGCTCGAAAAGGTGCTGAATCCGATATCCAGTTCCTGTGCATAGATTTGATCCCTGTGGATCCAAAACAAGGACTCTGTCATGTTATGCCTCCTTTTTCTTTTTGCTTATCATATGCTTTATCTATCCTGCTCTTGACAGGATCAATCTCTTTCCAGTAGAATAGTCCGAAGGATATCTGAGGCGGAGCCTTCTGCCATATAAAGAGGCTTTGCCATGGATACTGAATACGGTGCATGGACCAGAAAGGTGGCAGGTCGAATGCCGCAGAACACGCTTGCAAATCAGGGAAGAAAACGGGATACGTCTCTCGACATTATAAAAGGACTCGATATTCTGCTCGTTGTATACGTGCATACGCTTCCGTTTTGCAGAGATTTTATACACGTACTCGCGATTCCCCTGTTCCTGCTGGTTTCCGGCTATTGCTGGCATGCGAAGATCAGTTCCTGGAAGGATTTCGGCCGTTTCACACTGAAGCGGTTCAAGGCACTGTATATTCCTTTTGTTC
>JAFSLL010000173.1 GCA_017448455.1 Oscillospiraceae bacterium
ATGACATACGCGCAGATGCTGGATCTGCCCTTTGCATACAGCTCCAATGGCGACGGTTTTTCCGAGCATGATTTTCTCACCGGCACGGAACGTGAGTTTGGCATGGAAGAGTTTCCGACCGAGGCGGAGCTTCTGGAACGGCTCAACCAGGCGAAAGGCATCACGCCCGCGCAGGAAAAAATCCGCAGCCAGCCATACTACAGCAGCCAGAAAACGTATCCGCCGCGTTATTATCAGCGCATCGCCATCAACCGCACCGTGGATGCCATCGCACAAGGGCAGGATCGTATTCTGTTGGTGATGGCTACCGGCACGGGCAAAACCTACACCGCGTTTCAGATTGTCTATCGTCTTCTGCAAAGCGGGCTGATTCAAAAAGTCTTGTATCTTGCCGACCGAAATATTCTGGTGGATCAGTCCATCCAGCAGGATTTTGCTCCTCTGGAAAAGGTGATTCATAAGATCAACTATGCCAAAGATGATCCGAAAACGATCTCTGCTTATCAAGTCTATTTCTCACTTTATCAGCAGCTCACCGGCAGTGAGGACAACGAAGACGCAGAGGACGACGATGTGCTTTTCAAGCTCAAGCAGCTTTTCCGGCCGGACTTTTTCGACCTTGTGATCGTTGATGAGTGTCACCGCGGCTCGGCAAAGCGCGAGAGCAACTGGAGAAAGATTCTTGAATACTTTTCATCCGCCGCGCAGATCGGCATGACCGCGACACCGAAGGAAACGAAATATGTTTACAACATCGACTATTTCGGCGAGCCGCTTTACACATACAGTTTGAAAGAGGGCATCGAGGACGGCTTCCTTGCCCCCTTCAAGGTCATCAACATTCAAACCAGTATCAGCGACGGCTGGCGCCCGCACAAGGATCAGTTGGACTACTTCGGCAACCCGATCCCGGACCGTATTTATAATAACAGCGACTATGATTACAATATCGTCCTTGCAGACCGCATCCATCTGGTGGCAAAGGAAATCACCGAATATTTGAAAGCCACCGACCGTATGGCGAAGACCATCGTCTTCTGTGCGACCGAGGATGCAGCGGAGCGTATGCGGCAGGCGCTGGTGAATCTCAACAAGGACATGGTAAAGAAGAACGCGGACTATGTGGTGCGCATCACCGGCAGCGACGATTACGGCAAAGCCAAGCTGGATTATTTCATTTCCGTAGGCGAGAAATATCCTGTGATTGCTACGACCTCGAAGCTCCTTTCCACCGGCGCGGACTGCAAAATGACGAAGCTCATCGTGCTGGATGAAATGATCGGCTCCATGACGGAGTTCAAACAGATCATCGGGCGCGGCACCCGGCTGCGTGAAAAAGAGGGCAAGCTGAGCTTCGCGGTCATGGACTTCCGCAATGTGACGCGCCTCTTTGCAGATCCCGATTGGGACGGCCCCATTGAAATTGATCCCGACTATCCGCCAAAAAAGAAACCCAATCCCGGCCCGGAGCCGGATGTGCCTGCGCCTCCGATCACGCCTCCGGCAGACCGCCTGCCCATGCCGTATGTTGACCGCGACGGCTGCCGTGTGGAAGTGACGCAGAAGCTTGTGTCGGTGTACGACACGAACGGAAAGCTTTTGCGTCAGGAGAGCATCACGGATTATACAAAGTCAAACATTCTCGGCCGCTATGCGTCGCTCGAAAACTTCATCCGCCAGTGGTCGGCGGAGGATAAGAAAGCCGCCATCCGCGATCTGCTGCGGGAGCAGGGCATTGACCTGGAGAGCATGAAGGCCGAGCAGAACATGTCCGATGTGGACGACTTTGATTTCATCTGCCATGTTGCCTTTGACAAAAAGCCGCTGACCCGCCGTGAGCGCGCAAACAATGTCAAGAAGCGCGACTTCCTGAGCAAATACAGCGGCACCGCGCGCGAGGTGCTGGAAGCGCTGCTGGACAAATACATGAACGTGGGTGTCTATGAGATCGAGAAGACCGAGATTCTGCAGCTTGACCCCTTCCTGAAATACGGCAAGCCCGCCAAAATCGCCGGATACTTCGGCGGAAGAAGCGGTTATCTAAAGGCTTTGCAGGAACTAGAAGAAGAAATCTACTATGTGGGATAAAAGGAGGTTTTTATGATATCCGAAGCCCAGAGAACTGCTATTCTGAAATCTATTGATTTCGGTGACATCGATGGATATGGGGACCCCAATCTGGATCATTATTTTTTAGACAATGATTACTGGAATAAAATCACAAATGAAGACACATTTTTTGTTGCTGGAAGGAAAGGAACCGGGAAATCTGCTATATATAGAATGATAGAAGAGCAAAGTATAGAGAAAGGCGCTATCGTTCATAATACGGATTTTGGGGATTACCCGTTTAATAGATTGCTGAGTCTGTCAGATGATGGGTTCTCTCGTCCTAATCAGTATCAAAGCATTTGGCGATATATGATTTTTTCTGATTTTGCTCGATTAATATCTCTTTACCCAGTGGAAGACGATTTCAACAATAGGCATTATCAAGAATTGGATCAGTTTGTCCGGCTGTGCCTAGGCAATTCAATTGCCGATTTGTATAAAGAGCTGCTATCCCGTACAACGAAGACAGAAATTGGTCTTTCGGCGCTGCAGATAAGTCCTACTATTGGGATGGAAAAGGAAAGCACTTACAATTTGACTCAGTGCAAAGACATTTCTCAATTGAATCAGCGGTTGCAAGAAACCCTTATAGATTATTTCATTACATGCAGCGCAAACAGAAGTATTTTCATTCAATTTGACCGCTTGGATGACAACTATAATTCACTACAAAAAATGGATGATTATCTGTGCTGTATTGCGAGCTTACTTAAAGTCACCTATTCTTTCAACTTGGAATTACGGCGGAGAAGAATTTCAGGAGCGAGAATAATTGTGTATCTGCGGGACGATATTCTGAGAGAAATTAGCAAAATTGATGCCG
>JAFSLL010000174.1 GCA_017448455.1 Oscillospiraceae bacterium
AGTCCGAAGCCGTTTTCCCGGTAGCGGTTCATGTTTCGCTCAATCCAGTCTCTTACGTGCTGACCGTCATATGTAAAGGGATAATGCCACATGGTCTCCGGATCACCGAGCACCTTAAACAGCGCCTGAAAATCATCCGGCGTCATCTCCCGCAGAAACAGTCTGTCTGTGCTGATTATTGCCAAAATAATGAGTTCTCCGCTTTCTTCACTCCCGTTTTTCCGCATCACTGTCGGGGTAATAGTCGCTGTGCAGGATGATCTTGTGTGTTTTTTCCTTCTGGAGCTCCCGGGTGTCACTGCTGTTGTTATAGGCAGCCTTCATATCGCCGACCAGCTCGATCTCCAGTCTGCAGTGGCCGGACTCGGGGTATATATACATCGTAAAGACGGAATAGTCTCCACTGGAGTTTGAAATCTGATAAGGCGCCGTTGTGATGTAATCGTAGTAGGAAAATTCCGGCAGTGAATAGGAAACACTGACGGTTCCGCCTGATTCTTCAGGGCTGCTCCACTTCTGAACCTGCTGCTGATAAGCCTGATCAGGATCTTTTACATTTTGTATATTCCCCTCCGCGTGACGCGCCCTGAAGGAATAGTCGCCTTCGATGGATCCTCTGTAACAAATGTATGTGCTTCCGTATTTACCCGGATTCTTCAGCTTTCCCTCGGACCTGTCAAATGCCAGACCTTTCAGTGTAAGCGCATCTCTTTTGTTCGATACGCACTCGACTTTATCTTCTCCAACATCTGTATAGTCGATCTCCGGCAGTTCCACTTTGAAATCCCCGTCATTCGCGATCGTCACTGTCACGTTTGCCGGCCATGCGTGATCCCTGATGATCTGTTCGTTTTCCTGATCCGTACTGCCCCAGCCTGCGCCTGTCAGATGCTGCAGCCCGGTCTCGTCAATCACGCGCAGCGAGTAACTGTCGGCCTTTTTCGGGCCCTGCATCCTTCCATCGTATTCCACGGGAACGACATAATGATCGAATAATTCGATATCGTCTAATTTGACAAGTTTTGCCTTGTCCCAGTTAACCTTTCCCTGCACCGGCTCCAGTCCCATGGAAGACGGGCCGTTCAGCGTGAAGGTAAGAGGCGAGCCGATCTGCATGTAATGGTAGATCGTACATCCATGAAGATACAGCGTCTTCCCGTTTTTATCCACTGACGGCTTAGCTGTCGTGTATGCGGCAGGATTCTTTTCCGATACGCCGATCGGTATGAATGCAAGACTCTCCGCGGCATCAGCAATGCTCACGTCCGGGACATATTTCTGACCGTTCACTTTGATAAACGCAGACCCGTCCCAGCCAAGATAGGGCGAGTGGGAAGGATCCTCGGAAGCATCCAGCGATATGTCCTTCGGTACAAAATAAACTTTGGAATTCAGGAAAGGCAAAACGTGGTATCTCATCTCCTTGGTATATTCAAGAACCAGCCTTTCGTATTCCTCCTGTGCCAGTTTCTCAAGGATCGGACGGATCTTCCCGTACAGTGCTTCCCGCGAGCGGTATTTATACTCCCGGATATAAGCTTCCGGCGGCCGCTCCCACATATTCTCATAACCGGGCGGATAGTTCTTCTTGATAAAGGCTTTGATCTGATCATCTGAAAGGGCCCAGAATTCATTGATAAAACCGTCGACCAGTCCGGGAACCGCCTTGGTGAATGCATCATAATTACGGTACGTCAACCACTTTTCGTCAGAATACAATGTATTGATCGCCTGTGCAAAGCCATCCCCGGTGATATACAGTGTCTGCCCCGGGAACAGATTTTTGTTTCCTATACGAAGATAGAGCTGGTAGACCCGCTCTGAAAAATCTTTCGGATCATCCAGCAGATCCGTATACTTGAAGAACCACCCCTTACTTTCTCCATACTCATAAAAAGCATACAGTGTTGTGCAGACAAAAATACCGATCGAAAGGCCGGACAACATCACAGTACCTGCTGCAAGTTTGAATTTGAAAGCCAGTTCTGCCCCAAAACCTGCGGTGACGCCGATAAGTGACCACGCGTTATCCGCAGCGATCTCTTTCCAGGTAAGATTCTCATCAAAACACTGCAGAAAGATTCTTGCGGCGAGAAGCAGCGCTGCTGCTCTGGAGAGGGCGGTCCCGAATCCCCCGCCGGAAGCACTCTGAGTCGCCGGACTTTTCACAACTGCACCCAACGCTTTGGCACCCGCCGCTTCCGCCTGTGATACAGCCGCCCCGGTTTTTGCCGCAGCATCTGTTGCCGCAGCCCCTGTAGAAACGAGAGGTGCCAGCTGACTACCGACCTGAACAGTGCCGTCGCCGACGCCAAACCAGAAACTTCCCTCATCGAGTAAGTGCTGAAGGTCCCTGGGCTGTTCGAATTTTGTAATATAGTCCTCTACAAGCAGTTTCGAATTTCTGGAATACTCTGCAATAAAGGACACAATACTTATCAGATCTACCAGTTCGATTTCGGTAAACTCGGGCGGCTGCACATAGTTTTCAGCCCAATGAAGCTCTTCCAGTTCCTGTTCTGTATAATAGGCGTGCGGATTCTTTTTTGCCGAATAATCACGCTCTCTGAAAATGCCGTTCGTAATGTTTTTATCCAGTAATTCCCGCTCTTTCCCGAACAGGTACTCGGAAACCGTCGAGAAGTGATCCATATGCACCAGATAAGAACCGCCGTCGGCAGAGACCTCATAGTAGACAGGTTCCCACTCCTGCGTCTCCTCGTTGTAGTACAGCACCCCGCCTTCGTTCCCGTCATTCGCGGTTCTGGGAATCGTCAGCTCCACAATTGTATTGAACTCATGTTTTCCCGACGACAGCGAGAAGTCGTAAGCGATCATTTTGTTGCCCGTGTCTTCGTCTGTCTTCTCCGGGAGCGTCTTCACGACGAGCTGGTCCGGCTCATCCTCGAGATTCCACCAGTACAGATCGGCTTTGATCCCGTTCCCCAGGTCGGCAGACCATTCTTCCGAAGAGACCTGCGCCGTGAGAGCAGGTGCCTTCTCAATTTCCTCTGCGCTGTACCGGATGGGAATAAACCGGGGATCGCCGGGCGAATTCTCGGGCGTCATTTCAATCTCGGGGCCGTCCAGCGGGAAGGTAAACTCCTCCCCGTCGAAGGTCACGGTGATCGTCTCACCTGTCACGCCGGTTGAGAGGTCTTCCGCCTCGGCAAGGGTCTGTCCCTGCTGGCCGCTTTCAGACTGGGTCTGGGCAAAATCATGCTCTTCCTGGCCTCCCGGCTTGCGCACCAGGAAGCCAGGGTACTTCAGTCCCGCGATCAGGAACTCCACGAGCATGACAACCGCGAGGAGGATGCTCAGCCCGCTCCGGCCTGCGGCCTTCTGCCGCTTCCTGCTGCCGCGGGCAGGCTTTGTGCTTTGCGCGCCGGCTCCTGCCGCACCAGACGGCCCTGCTGCCGGCTGG
>JAFSLL010000175.1 GCA_017448455.1 Oscillospiraceae bacterium
ATGTCACTGCGCTGCCCTTTGCAGCATCAGAAACAGATCCCGGCAGGGCGCCGGGATCTGTCTGAACACTTAATTACTCATCAACATTGACGATGCCGTCGATGTCAATATCAAAATACGGAGCGGAGCGGAACTCGGACTCGTGGAAGTAGCCGTCGGAAATGACGTTGGTCTCGGGAACAAAGTCGCCCATGTCGTCAACGTCGGCAAGGTACTCGTCCAGTGCTGCGCCGTCCTTGGTCCAGGTCGTGGTGTCATAGACATGCAGCGTGCCGGCCAGGAACTGGGCTTCGGCTTCGGCAATGGCCTCAACCGTGCCGGGGGCGGCAACAGCCTCGTTGACGTCGGTCAGCTCAACGGAACCGGTGGCAATCGTGCCGGTCCAGTCAGTGGCAATGGCCTCACCGTTCATTACGCAGTTGATCATGTACTCCATGTAGGGAACCCAGTTGATGCGGCTGGAAACGATGAAGGTGTTGGGGCCGGCATCAATGGTGCTGCCGTTGTAGGAGACGTTCGGAACACCGGCGTTCTCGCAGGCGGTCGGAGCGCCAAGGGAATCGGCGTGCTGGCTGATCAGCTTGCAGCCGTTGTTGATGAGCTTCTGGGCGCCTTCCTGCTCAAGAGCGGGATCATACCAGGAGTTGGTGAAGGTGACTTCCATGGTAACAGTCGGGCAGACAGAACGGACACCGAGGAAGAAAGAGGTGTAGCCGGACTTCACTTCGGCATAGGGATAAGCGCCGACGTAGCCGATCTTGGCTTCTTCAGCGGAGAACTCACCATTCTCAATCATCTGGTTGAGCTTCATACCGGCAGCGATACCGGCGAGGTAACGGCCTTCATAGATGGAGGCAAAAGCGTTGTGGTAGTTGGCAAGGCCTTCGGTGTGGGCCTTGGTGCCGGTGGCATGGCAGAACTGGACATCCGGATTGTCCTTCGCGACCTGGATCATGAAAGACTCGTGGCCAAAGGAATCGGCAAAGATGATGTTGCAGCCTTCGTCAATGAGCTCTTCAGCAGCATCGGCGCATTCCTGACCCTCGGGAATATTGGTCTTGAGAATGTATTCAACACCGGTATTCTCGCAGGCTTCCTTCGCTGCGTTCAGGAAGTTGAGGTCGTAGGTGGAGTTCTCGTCATGCAGGAAGATGAAACCGACTTTGACAGCGGAAGCTTCTTCAGCGGGGGCAGCCTCTTCAGCAGGAGCAGCAGCTTCTTCAGCAGGAGCGGCTTCGGTGCTGGAGGAAGCGGGCGCGGAAGAACCACAGGCAGCCAGAGCAAGTACCATGACCATAGCCATCAGCAGTGCGATGATCTTTTTCATTTGTTCTTCTCCTCAATAAAAAGATTTTTTGGGAAGTGCCGATTGTGGGAACGGCACTTCCATTTATCTGTAGGCACACAGGCGCCCGAGATACAGAAAAAACAGACGGGAGGTAGCGCCTCCGGGTTTCGAAAAACAAAAAACACCGTGGAACATCACCATAAGTTCCCGGTGGAGAAAAGAAGTACTTCGGAAGGGAAAGCGCACACTGCTGCTTCTCTTCCTGAGCATTTCGATAGTCCGGTCATTTACGGCGCCCGGGTAGAAACTTCAAATCCATATCATTTGCTATATATCGAAACCGTCTATATGAAACCGATCCGGCCGGCGTGTGCCGGCCCGCTCGGGATGCCCGTACTATATCAGCTAAAAAGGTAAAAGTCAAGCCAAAAATTCTCTGTTTTGAACATTTTTTAATACAAATTTTTGTACATTTTTCACAGAAATGAAATTACGGCAAACTTCTTGACAATTATCTTTTCGTGCGGTAAACTTTCAGCGTCTTTTGAATTCGAGTTTGTTGTTCGGCGTTCGCTGATGTCTGGGACCACGTGCCCTGGAAGGCATCGGAGGGCGTTTTTTCATTTTGATTGGAACGGGAAAAAGAATCCGGGAGGAAAGAAAGAATGGACAGAAACTGGCAGGAAGAGTACGAGGGCAGGGTTGCCTATATCCGGGATCTGGTCAACGGCAGCGGCGCAGCCGGCATCGTGTTCGGCAACTCCGGCGGAAAGGACAGCGCGCTGGTCGGGATCCTCTGCAAAGCCGCCTGCGCGAATACGGTCGGGCTGATCATGCCATGCGCGTCCAAACGCAACTTCGGCATGGATGCGGAAGACGGCAGGGAACTTGCGGAACAGTTTGACATTGAAACCCGCGTGATAGACCTGACAGCGGTACGGGAAGCGGAGCTCAGTGCCCTTCGCAGCATCGCGGATCTCAACGATGCGGCTGTGACCAATATTGCGCCCCGGCTTCGCATGACGACACTCTATGCGGTTGCCGCGGCGGAAAACCGCCTTGTTGCCGGTACCGGGAACCGCAGTGAAATCCATATGGGCTATTTTACCAAATGGGGAGACGGAGCAAGCGATTTTAACCCTATTTCCGATTTGACCGCGACCGAGGTGTTTGCTTTCCTTGCGTACCTGCAGGCGCCTCGCAGCATCATTGACAAGGCCCCCTCTGCCGGCCTCTTTGACGGCCAGACGGACGAGGAAGAGATGGGGGTCCGTTACAGCGCCATCGATGCCTGGCTGCTCGAAGGCGTCGCGTCAGATGCAGACCTCGCTGTCATTAACCGCTACCACAGGCGCAGCGAACACAAACGCTGCCCAATATCCACCTACCGATAACAAGATGAAGAGGAGAGCACGCCATGCACGACCGTTATGAAAATCCGCTGTGCGCCCGTTACGCCGGCAGAGAAATGCAGGAGATCTTTTCCGACGACCGCAAGTTTTCGACCTGGCGCAGGCTTTGGCTCGCGCTTGCCGAGACTGAGCAGGAACTCGGCATTCCCATTACCGATGCGCAGCTGGAGGAAATGCGCGCGCATCTGACCGACATCGACTACGCGCTGGCGGCGAAGGAGGAAAAAGCCCTGCGCCATGACGTGATGGCGCATGTGCACACATTTGCGGCATGCTGCCCGCAGGCCGCTCCGATTATCCATCTGGGGGCCACCTCCTGCTATGTGGGGGATAACACGGACGTGATCAACATGCGTGACGCGCTCCTCCTGATCCGCCGCAAGCTCCTGGGGGTGATGGCGGCGCTGGCGGACCTCGCAGAGAAGAACAAAGACCTGCCCACGCTGGCGTTTACGCACTTCCAGGCGGCACAGCCGACTACGGTCGGAAAACGCGCCTGCCTCTGGCTGCAGGATCTGGAAATGGATCTGCGCCAGCTGAACTTCCAGCTGGAAGAGCTGAAGCTGCTCGGCTGCAAGGGGACAACTGGCACAGCGGCAAGTTTCCTGACCCTGTTTGAGGGGGATGAGGAGAAAGTGCGGAAGCTGGAGCGCGGCATTGCCGAGAGAATGGGCTTCCCGCATTGCCAGAGCGTCAGCGGACAGACCTATTCCCGCAAGCAGGACTTTGCCGTCCTCCAGGTGCTCAGCGGCATTGCGCAGAGTGCCTCCAAGTTTGCCGGTGACTTCCGTCTGCTCAGCCATCTGAAGGAAGCGGAAGAACCCTTTGAATCCGGCCAGATCGGCTCATCCGCTATGGCCTACAAGAGGAATCCCATGCGCTCCGAGCGCATTGCCTCTCTCGGCCGCTATGTGATCTGTGACCTGCAGAACGCGGCGCTCACCGCTTCCACCCAGTGGCTGGAGCGTACACTGGACGACTCCGCCAATCGCAGAATTGCGATCCCGGAGGCCTTTCTTGCCTGTGACGGCATCCTGAATCTGTACGCGAATATCGCCGGCGGCCTGCGGCTTTTCCCTGCGGTAATGGAGAAGCATCTGCGGGAGGAGCTCCCGTTCCTTGCTACGGAGAATATCCTCATGTACTGTGTGAAGGAAAAAGGGGGGGACCGTCAGGATCTGCACGAGCACATCCGCCGGCACTCCGTTGCCGCTGCGGAACAGGTTAAGCTGTACGGGAAAGAAAATGACCTTCTGCAGCGCATTGAGGCAGACCCCGCGTTCGGCCTGACCGCGGAGGAGCTGAACCGGATCGCGGACCCCGCGAGCTTTACGGGAATGGCGGCGCGGCAGTGCGAAGACTTTATTATGAAAGAAATCCGCCCCCTGCTGCGGCAGTACGAGGGCGAGATTAAGCAGGCGGACGAGATCTCCGTCTGAAGACACCCAATATACCTGCGGGAGCGTACTCCCGGAAAGAAGGAATACATATGTTAACATCCATTGTGGGAACCAACTGGGGCGATGAAGGCAAGGGTCGTATGGTCGACCTGCTCAGCCGGGATTATGATGTGGTGGTCCGTTATCAGGGCGGAAACAATGCCGGACACACGGTGGTGAATGAAAGAGGCCGGTTCATTTTAAATCTGCTTCCCTCGGGAATCCTGCGGGATGAGACAGCCAATGTCCTCGGTCCGGGGATGGTGGTTGACCTGGAGCATCTTACAAAAGAAACAACTGCGCTGCGTGACGGCGGCATTTCGGTCAGCCCGAAACACCTGATTCTCAGCAGCCGGGCGGTCATCTGCCTGCCGTATCACCGGCTGCTGGATCAGCTGGAAGAGGACCGGCTCGGTGACAAAAAGTTCGGCTCCACCCGCCGCGGCATTTCGCCCGTCTATGCCGACAAGTATATGAAGAAAGCCCTGCGAATGGGCGATCTTCTGCATCCGGACTCCCTGCAGGAAAAGGTTCGGGAGATCGTCGAATGGAAGAATCTGACCGTGGAAAAGGGTTATGGCCACACGCCTGTAGACGCGGAGGAGATCCTCGCCTGGCTGGACACTTACGGCAGGCCCTTTGTACCGTATATCCGGGACACTGCGGTCTTCCTGAAGCAGGCGATGAATACGGGGAAGTCCGTCCTGTTTGAGGCGCAGCTTGGCGCCCTGCGCGATGTGGACTTTGGGATTGTACCCTATACCTCCGCGTCTACCACGCTGGCGTCTTATGCCCCGATCGGCGCAGGTGTCCCGTACGCGAAGCTTGACCAGGTCATCGGGATCATGAAGGCGTATTCCAGCTGTGTCGGTGAGGGACCTTTCACCTGTGAACTGTTTGGGGAGGAGGGCGACGCCCTTCGGGAAGCAGGCGGAGAATACGGCGCCGCAACCGGACGTCCGCGTCGGGTCGGCGGCTTTGATGTGGTTGCTTCCCGGTACGGCGTTCAGATGCAGGGCTGCACCAGTCTTGCCGTCACGAAGCTTGACGTTCTCTCCTACATGAAAAAGATACCGGTCTGTGTGGCTTACGAGCTCAACGGACAGCGGATTGAGGATTTCCCGGTTTCCATCGATGACCTCAATGCCGCAAAACCGATCTATGAATACCTGCCGGGCTTCTGCTGTGATATCAGCGATGCCCGCAGCATGGAAGACCTGCCGCGCGAAGCGGTGGATTATATCCGTTTTCTGGAACAGGCGGTCGGCTGCCCGGTGCAGTATGTCTCGGTCGGCGCCGAGCGCGAAGCGTATATCAAACTGTTTTAAGACCTGAATCCGTGAAATTCAGCTTCAAAATATAAGGATCTACTCACTGAGGGCATTTTTCCAACACTCCAATACAGTGATGATCCCTGTTAACGAGTTGCTGACTATTGAACAGCCGCTTAACCATGGCGATCCTATGAAAAAGGGCACAGTTAGAGACAATCCCAAAATTTGTGTAAACTCGGGTTATATCACATAACACAGAGCCCGGCAAATCTATAGCCCTAAGACAGGGGACTCCTGCATAACCTGCCACCATTGGAACCCTTCCACGTGCTTAACGTCCCCTGTACCATCTGAATTTTACGGCAGAAAACCAGTCATCTGCGGCAAATGTGTCCGGAAAGCCGAGCTCCCGTGTAATTGTAATCGTGCGAAACCCACAACAGTATAAAAGAACGGGAGGAAAGAATGAAAAAGCATCGCAGGATGACGGCAGTCGGTTTCCCCTCTGCCGTCATTGCTTTTTGCAAAAATTATTATGATAGAATAAGAAAGGCGGCAGTGAGACCTATCCCGCAATGATGACGCGCGTCAAGGAATTACAGCAAAATGGGGGATTGGACTGCTGAATCTGTGGGACGATGATGAATTTAACACGATCACCGCCGCACAGCGCAAACTCTGGATGGCAGACGCAGTGCATCCAACCAAGGCGGGATACCGTGACTGGTGGTGCCCGGACCTGGAGTGCCAGCTTCTGATGGAATTACAATAAAGGAGGAACCGATGTGAAACCGATTCGCGGAACCAACCTCGGTAATTGACTTGTTCTGGAAAAATGGATGAAGCCCGATCTCTTTGCTTCTACGGAGACAGAGGATGAGACCTGGCTTTCCCGCAAAATGCCGCCGGAAGAGTTTGCCGCGCTGATCAGAGAACATCGCGACAGCTACCTTACGGAAGAGGACTTCCGCTTTATCGCGGAGCAGGGCCTCAACACCGTGCGTCTGCCTGTGCCGTATTTCACCTTTGGGGATCGGCCGCCTTTTGTAGGCTGCATCGAATGGATCGACAAAGCCTTTGACTGGGCGGAGAAGTACGGCCTGCAGATTCTGCTGGACCTGCACACGGTTCCTTACAGCCAGAACGGATATGATAACGGCGGTCTTACCGGTGTCTGCCACTGGTACAAACATCCGGATGAGGTGGAATTTGCCCTGACGGTTCTGGAACGGCTGGCCGAGCGATATGGCAGAAGGGCGGGCCTTTTCGGAATCGAGGTGCTGAACGAACCCATCAGCTGGATCGTCTATCTCACCGCGCCGAGTACAGGCAAGGCCGTTGACAAGGAAGAAGCCAGGGGTTCCGGCTATGTGCCGCTGAGTTTTCTGAAGCCCTTCTACCGCGAGGCATATCAACGCATCCGGAAACACATGGGTGAAGAAAAAACCGTCGTTTTCCACGACGGCTTTCGTCTGACGAGCTGGAACCGCTTCTTTGATGAGGCGGGCTTCACCAATGTCGCTTTGGATACGCACATCTATATCTTCGCGATGGAGAGCTTTGTCCCGCTGCATAAGCCCTGGGTGTACAAGTTCTATATCGACATCAACCGCCGCCAGATTGCCGCTGTCAGCCGGCATGTTCCGGTGATCGTCGGGGAATGGTGTATCTGTAACCGTTACGCGGAGAAGACGATAAAAGCCGTGGCCTCTGGGGAACGGGATGCGGAGAAGCGCCGGAAATATCAGGAAATCGCCGGACTGGAGCTTGATGCCTGGAATACTGCGGCGGGCTGGTTTTACTGGAACTATCAGCTCCTGCGCGATCGTGAGACACCGACAGATGAGTCGTGGAAGGAAAGCTGGGACCTTGCCCGCTGTCTGAAAAACGGCTGGCTGACAAAGGAAATGTTGAAATGAATATGAAAATTACAAGCTGTGCAGTTTTCGGCGCGCAGGACGAAGCATCCCAGCAAACACTGGAATTCACGGTCGGGGAAACGGAAAAGAACGTTGTAAACCTTTACCCGGAGATTCGCGGTCAGCGCTTTGACGGCTTTGGCGGTGCAATCACGGAGGCTGCAGCCTATGTCTATTCACAGATGAGTGAGACGCAGAAAAAAGAACTGCTGACGGCCTGCTTCTCCGCTGAGCGCATGAATTATCAGTTTGTGCGTATTCCCATTGACAGCTGCGACTTTTCTCTTGAGCAGTACGACAGCTATACGGAAAGCGGCGCGCCGGACTTTACACGCATGGAACGCTGGATTCTGCCGATGCTGCGCGACGCTGAAAAGGCAGCGGGACGCAGGCTTCCGATCATGCTCTCTCCGTGGTCACCACCCGCGTTTATGAAAACGAATGGAAAACGCGAACAGGGCGGCAGACTCAAACCGGAATACTATGCCGCTTATGCCGATTATCTCTGCCGTTGGGCGCTGCAAATGCGCGAGCTTGGTTTTGCCGTAGAGTGCATGAGCCTGCAGAATGAGCCCAAGGCAGTTCAGACATGGGACAGCTGTATTTTCACCGCCGGGGAGGAAAAGCGCTTTCTGCGTGACTATTTCCGTCCAGCGCAGGAGAAATACGGGCTCACCGACATTCAAATCTATCTCTGGGATCATAATAAGGAACGCGTGTTTGAGTGGATGCGGGATATTCTCGACGAATCCACCGCTCCGCTGGTAGCTGGAGCCTGTTTCCACTGGTACTCGGGCGATCACTTCGAAGCATTGGATTTCTGTCACCGGCTGTTTCCGGATAAGAAGCTGATGCTCTCGGAGAGCTGCATTGAGTTCCGCTTCTATGACAAAGCGGATGAGGTCGGCGCGGCCCAGATGCTCTGCCATGAGATCCTTGGCGATCTGAATCACGGCATTTCGGCTTTCTGCGACTGGAATCTGCTGCTGGATGAGACCGGAGGGCCGAATTACGTCGGGAATCTCTGCATGGCGCCATTCCATTATGACCGGCGCAACGGCACACTCCGCGCAGGTCTGCTGCAGCGCCGATATGAGACGATTTCGCGCGCGGTAATGCCGGGCTCTGTCCTCATCGGGACAACACGCTTTGCCGACTCGCTGGATGCGAGCGCATGGCAGCGTCCTGACGGGAAAATCGCTCTGCTTCTGCTGAATCGAAAAGATCAGCTTCAGGACGTGACCGTACGCATCCATGATCGGGAGGCGACGCTCCCGCTTCCGGCCTTCGCGCTGGAGGCATTCCTGATCGAGCTTTTTTAGGAAATACCGGACAAAAAAGAATCAGGGGCTGTCTCATTGAGACAGCCCCTCTATTCTTTTTTGTGCGATTAGCGATAGATACGGGGATAGATAACGATCTGGGAACCGGCGTAGATCAGGTTGATGTCCTTGATGGTGTTGGGGTTCCAGTTCTTGATCTCCTGGGTGGTTACGCCAAAGCGGATGGCAATGCCGGAAAGAGCATCGCCCGGTGCGATGGTGTAGGTGATGAAGTTGCCGGTCTGGACATAGGTGCCCTTCGCGAACTGCCACCAGGGGCCGTAGCCGCCCTGTGCGTCTTCTACCATTTCATCGGTAATCGGGGTTTTCACTTCGTCTGCCATTTTTTGTTCCTCCATTTTTTTATATTCACAAAAGATCGCCTTAGTCTGGAGATTTCCCGACAAAAGCGGATCTCTTTATGCCGGCAATCTTGTTGTGTTCCATTTTGGGGCTTCCCTTGGAAGCAGGTGGTTTCAGCGTTCTTTTTTGTCCTGGATCAGGCGTCGAAACAGGGTTACAAACCAGGAGTATGGGTTAACATCCAGGGCAGCCGGTTCGAAGCCGCCGGCGACACTTGCCAGCGCGTCATCGGGGAGTGCTTCCAGCGGTACCGGGGTCTCGTCCAGCTCATAGCCCTGTGCTTCGGCAAGGCGGTTCATTTCTGCCAGGGCTGTCTCCGCATCGGGACAGCTCCGAAGCTGCTGGCGGAGATCGTCATTCTGTTCAAGCAGTTCCGCGAATTCTTTCAGGCGGATCTTCTCCATAGCTGCGGCTCGCTTTCCTTGCTCATCAGGCCTCCAGCAGAACGCGCAGCTTCTTCAGCAGAGCCTGGTGTCTGCGTTTGGTCACGCTGTAGGGGAGATGCATTTTATCTGAAATCTCATGCAGAGAGTTGTTAGCGTAGTAATGCAGGACCAGAATGTCCCGATCCTGTTCGGGAAGCTGTTTCAGCACGCCGGCGAGCCGCTCCAGCATATCGCTGTTGACAAGAGACTCTTCCAGGCTTCCCTGTGCGGGCATATCTTCGGTGAGAGGGGCACTGATCCGGTGTGTCCGGTAATAATCAACGACGGTGTTATGCGTGATCGTATAGATGTAGGAGGATACGCCGGACCCGTTTTGCGGGTTCAGATTTTCCAAAACTTTCCGAAATACCTCGCTGCACAGGTCCTCGACATCCTCGGGGTTCCCCACACGGCTTCGGATATAGTCGCGAACCTTATACCGGTATTCGCGGTAGATCTCATCAAACCGTTCCGTATCCGTCATGGCTGGGGCTCCCGTGTCTCGTCTGGCATCTCCCTGCTGACCCCGCCGGCGGCGAGCGCGACTTGGTCATCGGAGAGGATGAACAGCTCTTTTTGGGCGTACCGATCCAACACTTCGTCAATCACAGACTGAAGGGCTGTGTTCTGATCAAAGCGCTGATAATCAAAAAGTGTTCTTAGCGTTGTTTCCAGCACCCGATCTCCTCCTCAAGACGGATTGCCAGTTCGTAAGGCTCGACAGGACCCCAGGCTGAGAAAAGCTCCTCAAAGTGGCACAGCGTCTTGTGGACTTTGGCCGCAAGTTCGTTCAGACGCTCCTGCCGATCGTTGGTTCCATCCAGGTAGTTTTCCAGTCTGCCGCCGACATACCGTTCCCCGTCAATACCGAGGAAGCGTTCTGCGAGCTGCCGGTCGAAAGTTCCGAACGCGGCGGTGAGGCCCGCGGCATCGGCTACCAGTTCATCCCAGACAGCGTCCTTCTTTTCCGGGAAGAACCTGCGGCAGATAAAGTGTGTGCATTCGTGCGTTTTGCGGATTGCATGCGAGGCTTTCAGCCACTCCTGCGGAGACAGCCCGACCTCTTCCGCTGGGACCGCGCTGTATGGCCCTGCTGAGAGGATGACCAGCGCATCCCGGTAGTTGCTTCTGACCGCCGTGAAGCGTTCAAATTCATCGCTCCAGGCATCCGGATCTCCGCCCGTACGGAGGTATTCCTCTTTGTGGGCTCGGATCTTTGTCCAGTTGATCACGCCGTCCAGCATGGAGGCGCCCTGCGTTGGCGGGATAGCGTCCGGCATGCAGCGGTGCGCTATGATCTGGAGGAAGAGCTCGAAGTCCGCACGCTCCTGCAGCGTGATGACCGGAACCGTTCCTGCCGGGGTTCCCTCGTACACACAGGAGTCCCCGTCATGACCGAGGAAGTGCGCGAGGGAGTGGGTCGGGGCATCCTGACCGCGCTGGACGATGGCTTTGTAATCCTCCGCGCTCTCCGGACCCGGCCGCAGATAGAGCTGCGGATAGATCTTTGCCAGCGCTGGCAGTACTTCTCTGCCTGAGAGGTTTCGTTCTTCGGCTGTCATCGGTGCCCGCCCTTCGTGTTTCGCTCTTTAACGGAACCCCTCCGGATAATCCCGGATGGGAGAGGAGGGGTCCCGTGGAGGACTTGCTTAGCAGCAGTCGGGGATCAATCCAGGACCATATGGTTGACCAGGTTCTGGACAACCTCGGCAGGATAGCCGGCTGCGCGGAGTCTTGCCATGCGGATGTCGCCGTTGCCGTACTTGCCGGCGATTACATCCTGGGCAACATTCTCGTACTTCAGAACCGCGTTTACAAGGCCCTGTACCACATCGGGATCATAACCGGCATTCGCGAGCGCCCATCTGCGATCCTGTCCGTTGCCGTAGTCACCGCGGATGCAGGCATAGGCAGCTCTCAGGTCACGGGTCATGCCGCCGGAGACGGCTTCGAGATCGGCATCTGCAAGCTGGTCGAGTTTCTTTTCTTCGCTCATGATTCTGAACTCCTTTATATTATATTTCATTTACCCATTGTTCTGCAAGTGTTTTCTTGCAAAATCCGGAGCGGGAAGCTCTGCGGTGAGAACTGCGCGGTGATTTTTGCCGTGTTTTTTGTTCTCTGTCTCTTTATACGAACGATTTTGCGGGCGGGACACTTTTTTTCAAAAAATTTTTTATTCCGCGTCTTTCGCGGTGTCGGTGTCCAGCCGCTGCCGCGCCACCAGTTCCGCGAAGAAGCCGTTTTTGGCGATCAGGTCTTCATACTTGCCGTCCTCAATGATGTGGCCCTTGTCGAGCACGAGGATTCGGTCACAGTTCCGGATGGTGGACAGGCGGTGCGCGATGACAATGCGTGTGCATTTCAGGCTGTCCAGGGCGTCGGACACCTGCTTCTGCGTGCGGTTGTCCAGCGCGGAGGTCGCTTCGTCAAACATCAGGATCTTTGGCTTCGGCGCGATGGCGCGCGCAATCATCAGTCGCTGCTTCTGACCGCCGGAGATGCCGCCCTGTCCTTCGGAGATAATCGTCTGCATCCCCATGGGCATTGCACGGATATCATCCGCAATACCCGCCATTTCAGCGGCCTCCCAGGCTTCGTCCAGGGTCAGTGCCGGTGCAGAAATGACGATGTTCGAATAGATGTCTCCCTGGAAAAGGCTGCCGTCCTGCGTAACTACGCCGATCTTCCGGCGCAGAGACCGCATGTCAAGCTTGGAAATATCTTTGCCGTCGTAGTAGATCGCGCCTTTGTCCGGTGTTTCAAAACCGAGAAGAAGCCGTACCAGTGTAGATTTGCCGCAGCCGGTGGTTCCGACAATTGCGATATACTCGCCGGCTTTGATTTTCAGACTCATGCCGTCCACGACATAGGGCATGCTGTCCGTATAGCGGAAATACACATTCGAGAGCTCAATGCTGCCGCGAATGGAAGTCACCATGGCTTTGCTTTCTGACATCTCCGGTTCCGTCTTCAGGAAGGGCTCTGCCATGTCCAGAATCGGCTTGATGCGCGCCACCGAGAGCGCGACGCCGGTAAGGGAGGCAAAGGCGCCGGTCACCATGCCGTATGCGACATTGAAGGTGATGTATTCGGAAGGGCTGATCCGGGTCTGGACAGCGAGAAAGTATAGCAGAATCGTTCCGGCGAGATTGATCGCCGTCATGATCGCGGAGTTTGCTTTCAGAAATACGGGCGGGTTATAGTTCAGCTCGGCAGCTTCGGAATATGCCTTTGCCCAACGGGCAAAGGCGCGCTTTTCGGCGCCGGCCAGTTTGATTTTCTGTACACCGGTGATGAGAGCATAGCTGATACCGGCTTCCTTGGCGCTTTTTTCCATCATTTCTTTGCTGATTTTTGTCTGTAGGACGGTGGAGAGAAAGCTGAAGCCGAGCGTGCAGAGGATGATGGCGAGCGCGGGCAGAACCAGCGCCGGTGCGTAATGGAAAATGCGCGGGAGATACAGCAGAGAGGACAGAGAAGTCAGACCCATAGAGAAGACACTGCCCAGAAGCAGGTCACACAGCAGCCCGACAGACTGGAAGCGGTTGGAGAGTTCACCGGAGGAATACTTTCGGAAGAAGTTTGCCGGCAGATTCATCATGCGCATCATCATGGCCGCGTCCACGGAAAGGGAAGTCTTGGTCTTGATGCGGTTCATCATGAGCTCGCGAACCGTGCCGATAAGCTGCGCGGAGATGACGGCACAGAACATGAATACGGCGGTTCCGATGAGAAGCGCGGTGCTGCCGCTGTCCAGCACATAGCTGGTGAGCACACGGGTGATGTTCAGCATTGGCATGCCCGCCAGCGTCACCAGAAGGGTGAGCGCGATCAGCAGAACAAAGTCGCCGGTGGAGAGACAGTTTTTCAGATAGAGAAGCAAGTCAGGAATACCCAGTTTCTTCTGCGGGAGCGGGCGATAGAAACAGAGCGCGTCCGACGTGAAGCGTTCTGCGTTCTGCCGGTTCAGAGAGGTTTTCTGCCCGGTTGCGGGGTCTGTAAACCAGTAGCCTGTAAAGGGCTTGGGGAGAAGGGCAACAGGGGTGTTGTCCGCCTTGAGATAAGCTAGGATCGGGCCATAGGCGTCTTTATACCAGCCCTTTTCCAGCTTGACATTCCTTCGCATCAGACCGTGCGGACGCAGACAGAATTCCAGCTGCTCGTCCGGATCGGTAACGCTTTCGGGAATCTCGGGGCTTTTAATATGATAATATTTCAGAATTTCGTCCAGAGCAGCTTTGGTGATGATGCGCTCATCCATGATTCCGGTGCCCTGTTTGCCCAACACGACCGAGGCCATGCGTAAGATGGAGTCCTCAAAGATCTCCTGATCGCTCAGCTTGCGCTGACGGATCTGTTCGTCAAACCAACCCATTACCACACCCCCTTAATCGCTGGAGATGAGCTCTGTATAAAAGCCGCCTTTGGCGTAGAGCTCATCGTGCGTGCCGCGTTCGACCACAACGCCCTTGTCCAGGACGATGATCTCATCGCAGTCGCGGATGGTGGAGAGCCTGTGGGCGATCACAATGCAGGTGATGCCGCGGTCTTTGACCGCTTTCACAAGTTCGTACTCGGTCTTGGCATCCAGCGCGGAGGTGGCCTCATCCATAATGATAATGGACGGATCCTGCGCCAGAACACGCGCGATTTCAATACGCTGGCGCTGGCCGCCGGAGAGGTCTTTGCCGCCTTCGGTCAGTTTCCCGTAGAAGCCGCCTTCTCTGGCCATGATATCGTCGTAGATCTGGGCATCACGGGCAGCGAGGATCATTTCGAAATCCTCTATCGATTCATCCCACATCTTAATGTTGTTGGCAATGGTGTCTTCAAACAGGATAATGTCCTGATCAACCACGGCAACCGATCCGGTGAAGACGCTGCGGTCGATGTCCTTGATGGGCTTCCCGTCAAAGAGTATTTCACCGCTCCAAGGCTGATAGAGTCCGGAAATCAGTTTGCTGAGCGTGGATTTTCCGCAGCCGGATGTGCCGACGAAAGCAACCCGGCTGCCCGGCTTCATGCTCATGGAGAAATCCTGGATCAGCGGTTTTCCAAGCGGAGAGTAGCCGAACGTGATGTTCTTCAGCTCGACCTGTCCGGAGAGTTTGGAATAATCGGCGTTCTCATCCAGCGGCATGTCGGAAAAGGCGGAGTCGGAGGGATACTCCATGACGTCGTCGACACGCTCCATCTCGGTGCGCATCTCCTGGATCATCTGGCCGGCGGAGACAAGCGTTGTGGCAGGCGTCATGAAACAGCTCAGAAATCCCTGGAACAGCATGATCTGGCCGAGAGAGAACCTGCCCTGCATGGTCAGCCAGACACCGATAATCATGACGGTGGAATCCGCCAGCATGGTCAGAAGATTCGGAATCAGACCGAGATACTGGTTGAGCTTTGCAAATTTGACATTCTGGGCGTTGACGGAAGCCTGGTAGCCCGCCCATTTCTGAAAGTATCCGTTCTCTGCCCCGCTGGACTTGATGGTCTCCACCATCTGGATTCCCGAAACGGTGGCGGAACTCAGTTTGCCGCTGTCTCGCATCTGCACGCGGGTGATGTTGACGCGCTTGGCGGAGATGATCTGGGAAACCAGCAGGTTCAGGATGATGGTCACGATGCCTACGATGGTCAGGATCACGCTGTAGCGCAGCATCACGACCAGGTAGAAGATCATCATGAACGTGTTCAGAAGCAGTGGGGCGAAGGTGTTGACCAGCGTTGACGCGATGGTGGCATTGGTGCCCTGCCGCATCAGAATATCGCCAGACATGCGCTGTGAGAAGAAGGCCATCGGCATCCGCAGAATCTTCCACATAAAGGTGCTGCTGCCGACCAGAGCCATTTTTCCGTTGATTTTCAGCGAGTAAACAGACTGCACCCAGGAAATGACCACCTGCGCGATGCCCATGACAGCCATCAGTGTCAGGAAAGGCATCAGCAGCTCGCGGTTCTCACCGGTGAGCAGACGGTCCATGAAGAAACGGGAGAAGATCGGGTTGATGATCCCGAAGAGGTAGCCGATTACCGAGGAAAGCATTACAAAGATGACAGCTGCTCCGGCGCCTGTCAGCCGTTTGCGGGCAAAGGCGATGGTGCTCTTCGGCTTTCCGCCGGGCACAAAGTTCGGCCCCGGAGTAATCTGCAGGGCAATGCCGGTAAAGGACTGGCTGAACTCCTCCATCGGAACCTTGACTTCGCCGCGGGCGGGGTCATTCAGATAGGCATAGTCACCCTTGAAGCCATCCAGAACGACAAAGTGATTGAAGTTCCAGTGGATGATGCAGGGGTAGGTCATGTCGTTTTTGAGCGCGCCGACTTCGCAGCGGAAACCCTGCGCGTCAAAGCCGTAACTCCGCGCCGCGATCAGAACATTCTTGGCGTTGGAACCGTCACGCGAGACACCGCAGTCAAGCCGAACCTGTTCAAGCGGAACCCATTTGTCATAATAAGCCATTACCATGGCCAGCGAGGCGGCACCGCATTCAAGCGCCTCCATCTGCATGACCACCGGTACCTTGGCTCTGCCGCCGGCGGTAACCGGCGATTTTACCGTCTTGTTTCCCATTCGACAGACCCTCAGTTAAACAAAAGGCTCAAAACCTGAGTCTGGCGAAACACGACACGGGCAGGATAACTGCCGTCGGCAAGGTTTGTAGCCGCTATGGCAAAGAGACTGCCGTCCTCTGCGCGGCCTACGCTGCTGATAACGGAAGAGGTTTCCCCAACGGTGATCGTCATGCCGGATTTCACGCTTTCCGCTTTCTGAGCATCGTCAAAAACCAGTTTCATCTCGCCGTTCTGAACCTGAGCGGTTCCGGCGGCGAAGCTGTCAATTTGCGCTGTGGCACTCCAGATCAGCATCCCGACGAGCAGCAGAATGATGGCGGCAAGCACAACCCAGACCGAGGGATTGGTCACGCGCAGATAATCGTTGAGCTGCTCAGGAGACTGAATGCGCTCCATGCTTTCTTTGCGGAACAGGCTTGATTCTTCCATTTCGGTTTCTCCTCTCAGGTCAGATTCGCAGGCAGGTTTTCCCAAACAAGTGAATCAGAATTATCATTAACGGGTATCGTTTTTTCTGTAAAAAAGCTCATGTTATTATACCATATCATCGCCAGAATTCAACAAAAAGGCCAGCCGGAGAATCTTATTTTTTATGAGGCAGAAACAGGAGGGCGGTTCTTTGCCAACCCGAAAGAGGAATCGATCCGCCTTGCTGATGCGCCGAACGTCCGCGGCAACGCAGAATATCACCGTGCGCAGCAGGTCCGACTTCCGAGGTAAACGGGTACTTTCCTTATCCTTATGAACAAAAAACGCAAAACTCCGCCGTTTCGGGAGTTTTGCGTTTTTCAGCTGTCGTTTCCTGCAGAAGCGTCCGCTATATACTGTCCGCGTTTTCGGGCTCTTCTTCGAGCTGCTCTTTCCGCTTCGCCGTCTTCTTCATGAAGATGTTCAGTGTGATGAAGCAGAGAACAAATACGACCGCGGCCGAGATGAGGGCCCCGATAACTATCACGGAGGGTCTGTCAGATCTGCCCGAAATCGCAGCTGCCGTGAACAGACCGAAAGCTGCCGCCGCAACGGCCGAGACAAGCGCGTTGCTCTTCGCGTTCATTGGAATTCTCCTGTCCCAGATGCCGCGGCGCATGCAGGCGACTGAGAGATAGACCGACAGCACTATGAGCAAAACCCATTCACCGGCGACTGCCTTGAAGCCCAGATCTCTGCATATAATGCCCTGTACCGCGATCGCGGCCAGCAGGCCCCAGTAAGCGATCCAGCATCCGTTGTGCTCTACCTTCAGAAGCTCCTGCTCCTGCATTTCGTCCAGATTACTCTTCTTCGTCTTCATTTTCTTCTTCCTCCCAAAAAATATCGTTCAGTGTTACGCCGAGTGCCCGGCAGATTCTGTTGCACAGTTTTATCGAAGGATTGAATTCTCCGGCCTCAATGAGGCCAATTGTCTGCCTTGTCACACCGGCCTTTTTTGCCAGCTCGGTCTGAGACATGTTAATCTCTATCCTTCGGAATTTCAGTTTCAGATTCCTCATCTGATCACCTCCGTCCTGGGTGTGTCCCGTTCTGATGTTAAGTATATATGACATTTGCCAAAATGTCAAGTATATTTTGCATAAAAAATATTTATACGTCATTTGCAATGTCGCCGTGCTGAGGTTGCCCAATTGCAATTCAACTAGTGCCGGGGTTCAATTGCACGGCTGAAAAGGGGCAGGACAAGGGGAGGCCGCAATAAAAAATCACCTGCTGCAGATAGAGCAGGTGAATATGAGCGGACTTTTCAGTCCGAGAATGCCAGGTTCATGTTCGACTCATTTTTCTCGGTTCCCTTGGCGCTTTACTTATCCCTTTTCAGGCGGAAGGCACCGGTTTCAATTGCCTCATGGGCGTCTTTCAAGTAATCGGTGAATTTTCTTTCGGTTTGAAACTGGAAGAAGAAATGGATACGCATGGAGGCAAGCTCGCGTTTTCTGCGAATATGCAGACGAAGCTCCTCCACCCGTACGATGACCTGATGCTCATCCGCATAGGCTTTCATCCTGGAAACCAGACTGCCTGAGTAAGCGACATCGATGGTGAATACCCCAAAGAAGAATCCGATTACAAAGGAAAAGGCCAGATTGTTGGCAAGCCAGAGCAGGGCTTCCAGAATAGCGGGATGCACAAGGAAGTAATAAATCGCTCCCAATACTGCCCAGAAAAATGAGAAGAGCGGGCAGATCAGACCCTGAATGTTCCCCCACAGCATGCTGTAGTCCCAGAGTCGAAGTTTGAAGAGGCGCAGGAGCATGATTCCTGCAATATACTCGATCAGTGTCATGCTGACTGCCATACCCAGAAACAGGAGGGCGCGTCCGGACGCTGTGCTGTCCAGCCCGAACCGGTCACCGGCAGATGCCAGCAGATAGAGTATACACAGTCCACATCCGTACAGAGGGATATACGGACCCACACAGAAACCGGGATTGATCCAACGGTGCTCCGGGTTAGAGGACGAGAAAAACTTACGAAACAGCACTTCAAGCACCCAGCCGAGCAGAGAGCCGATAAAAAACAGATAGGCCAGGATCAGAAAAGCACTCATTACCACTCCACCTTCACAGTTGTTTGAGCCGATTATAGCAGATTGCAGCTGCCCGGGCAATGGGAGCGCTTTAAAAAGAATTCGGCGGAATGCAGTTGGACGGCAGAAATACGCAAACAATAGTCATAGCGAAGGAATCCTGCGGGAAAAACAAGGGGCCGGCAGGAGCGCATATTGGTGCAAAAAGTATCCGATCTTCCTTGACTTTTCCTGTGAATTTTCATAGAATACAAGGTGAACGTTCTTGCGGAACCGGATATTTTTCTATCTGACCCGGTTCACACTACAATTAATCATTGGACTTTTGTAATCCATTTCTTTACACATGAAAGGGGAAACGATCATGCTGAACATCATCAAGAACGCGGAAGACAGCGCGCTTCAGGTCACGCTGGAAGGCCGCCTGGATACGACGACGGCGCCTCAGCTGGAAAGCCAGCTCATGGGGTCGCTGAATGGCGTAACCAATCTGAATATGGATTTTGAAAAGCTGGAGTATATTTCTTCTGCCGGTCTGCGTGTACTGCTCGCCGCTCAGAAAGTGATGAACAAGCAGGGCCAGATGACGATTACGCATGTGAACGATGTCATCATGGAGATTTTTGAGGTTACCGGCTTTACTGATATTTTAACCATTCAGTAAGCGGGAGGACGCCCCATGGCGGAAAAAAGTGTACGGGAGATGACGGAGCGGGAGAGACGACGCTTCTCTCTCTCAGCAAAAGTGTTCCGCGCAACTCTGATGGGGTCTCTTGTTCTCGGGCTGGTGGCAATTGTCATTGGACTCGGCCTCTATCTTTACGCGCTTGTCGGTCAGTATGTAGGGGAGGCCTTCGGCCTTTCCCGGAGTACGTCTATTGTTGTAGCGCAGGTTGTCGATACCGAGCCTCTGGCAGATGAGGTTATGCGGATCTACCGCAGCCTGACTCCTGAAGAGCTGGCGATGACCGGTACGCCGGATTACCGCGAAAAGTTTGCGCATGTGACAGAAACACCGGAATACCGGCGGCTGAACAGCATTCTTCGCGAATTCGGCAGTTCCAGTGAAGTACAGGATGTCTACTTTGCGGTTTATGATCAGGCCACCTCCGCGATTGTCTATGTCTGCGATCCGGAGGATCAGGAGGATCTGATCTGCGCTCCCAGCGACTGGGAGCCGCTCGAACCGCGGGAACTGAACAAGTTCCTGAACTGGGACGGAACAGGCCAGCTGTATGATATCGGAAATACAGAGAAATACGGACTTGTCTGTACAGCCGGTGTTCCGCTGAGAAATACCGCGGGAGAGCTTCTGGGATTTATACTGGCGGATATCACGCTGGGCAATATCGCGGACGGGCTTGAGACATTTGCGGTTCCTTATATCCTGATTCTGGCGATTGTTGTGGATTGCCTCGGCCTAGCATTGACGAAGCATATGCGCAAAACATTGGTCAAACCGATCAACGACATTGCGGAAGCAGCGCAGGACTATGTCAACGACAAACGGGAAGGCGTTCCGACAGCGGATCATTTTGCCATGCTGAATATTCGCAGCGGGGATGAGATTGAGAATCTGAGCCTCGTGATGGCAGATATGGAACGCGGGCTCTCCGAATATGAAGATCATCTTGCTGCCATTACCTCAGAGAAAGAGCGCCTGAATACAGAGCTCTATCTTGCCAACCGGATTCAGGCGGAGATGCTGCCGAACATATTCCCGCCGTTTCCGGACCGAGAAGAGTTTGATATTTATGCTGCCATGAATCCGGCCAAGGAAGTCGGCGGCGATTTTTATGATTTCTTCCTGATTGATGACAATCATCTCGGCCTCGTGATAGCGGATATTTCCGGCAAGGGGATTCCGGCGGCACTCTTCATGATGGCAGCGAAGATTCTGGTAAAAACCCATATCATGACGGGACTGAGCCCGCATGAGGTGCTGGAAAAGCTGAACGAACAGATTTGCGCCAACAACAGGGAAGAGATGTTCATCACGCTGTGGCTGGGAGTCCTGGATCTGTCCACCGGGCGTCTGACGGCTTCCAATGCTGGGCATGAATATCCAATCCTGAAGAAGCCGGGAGGCAGCTTTGAAGTAATCAAAGATCAGCACGGCTTTGTGGTTGGCGGGATGGAAGAGATGCGTTACCGGGATTATGAGCTTCAGCTGGAGCCCGGGTCGAAGCTTTTTCTCTATACGGACGGTCTGCCGGAGGCAGCAAACGCAGGCGATGAGCTTTTCGGTCTTGAGAGAACGCTGCACGCGCTGAACGCGGTTTCTGATGAAAAACCGAAGGCAATCCTCGAGAAAACCAAGGAAGATGTGGACCGCTTTACCGGGACAGCTCCACAATTTGACGACCTGACTATGATGTGTCTGCAGTACAGTGGTTACACGGCAGAGGAGGGACCCCAGATGAAGAGACTGGAAGTAGAAGCAATACAAACGAATCTTGAAAAAGTTACCGATTTTATCAATGCTGAGCTGGAGGCGCTTGATTGCCCGCTGAAAACCCAGACACAGATTGATGTTGCCGTTGACGAACTTTTCAGTAATATTGTGCACTATGCCTATGTTCCGAACACCGGCATGGCAACGATCTTCTTTGATACCGAGGACGATCAGAATACGGTGGTAATCAGTTTTCTCGATCAGGGCATACCCTTTAACCCGGTGGAGAATAAAGACCCGGATGTCACATTAAACGCGACAGACCGGCCAATCGGAGGATTGGGGATTTTCCTGGTCAAGAAAACGATGGATTCCGTCTGTTATGAGCGTCGGGAAGGACAGAATTTTACGCAGATCAGAAAGCGGATCAGATAAGATGACTATTTTTGATGAGGCAATTCGCTTCGCCGTTGAAGCCCACGGCGACACGACCCGGAGACGTACAAGCGCCCCCTATATTCTTCATCCCCTGGAGGCCGCGGTGATTGTCGGGACGATGACGAGTGACGAAGAGGTTCTCGCGGCAGCGGTTCTGCACGATACGGTGGAGGATACCGAGGCGACAATTGAGGAAATCCGGGAACGTTTTGGAGATCGGGTTGCGGACCTGGTTCTTTCGGAAACAGAAAACAAATATCCCGGAATTCCAAAACTGGAGAGCTGGCGCAGAAGAAAGGAAGAATCACTGGCAAAGCTGAAATCTGCGGACGATGCTGATGTCAAGATGCTCTGGCTGGGCGACAAGCTGTCCAACATGCGGTCGTTTTTCCGCGCGTGGAGAATTTCCGGGAATGCGATTTGGGAGAGTTTCAACCAGAAAGATCCTGCCCAGCAGGCCTGGTACTACCGTACCATTGTGGAGCTGCTGAGCGAGCTGAAGAACTACGAGGCCTGGCAGGAACTGAAATATCTGGTAGATGCCGTATTCGAAGGGGTGGAGTAAGATGGATAATCTCAGTTTCAATAAGACTGACGAGGGTCTTGTACTGAATTTCATTGGACATATTGATTCCGCCAACGCGCCGGCGATTGAGGAAGAATGCAGAAGGATCTGCAGTGAGTGCGCGGCGGAGTCTGTTACCATTGACTGTGAAAAACTGGAATACATTTCGAGCGCGGGGCTTCGTATTCTGCTTCGTATGAAGAAGACAGTTCCCAAACTGAATGTTGTCAATGTCTCCTCACAGGTCTATGAAGTTTTCGAGATGACCGGGTTTACGGAGATGATGGACATCCAGAAGGCTTACCGTGTTCTCTCGGTGGAAGGCTGTGAGGTGATCGGGCGCGGAGCGAACGGTGTTGTTTACCGCATCGACCCGGATACCATCGTCAAAGTGTATCTGAACCCGGACGCTCTGCCGGAGATTCAGCGGGAGCGGGAGCTTGCCAGAACGGCTTTTGTACTGGGAATTCCGACCGCCATTCCCTATGATGTTGTTCGGGTGGAAGGTGGCGGCTACGGATCCGTTTTTGAACTCCTCAACGCCAAAGGCTTTGCCGACATTCTTTCAAAAGGAGAGAAGCCGGTTGAAGAGGTGGCAGCCATGAGCATTGATCTGCTCAGGCAGATTCATTCTACGCTTGTCAAACCCGGCAGCATGCCGGATATGAAAGCGGTTGCGCTCGACTGGGCGGATTTTCTGAAGGATTATCTTCCCACGGAACTTTATCAGAAGCTTCACGATCTGATTGCCGCTGTCCCGGAGGACAGCCACATGCTTCATGGGGACTACCACATCAAAAATGTGATGCTGCAGGATGGAGAGGCGCTTCTGATTGACATGGATACGCTCTGCTACGGCCATCCCATTTTCGAGCTTGCCAGTATGTATAATGCCTATTGCGGGTTCAGTGAGCTGGATCATTCCATTTCACAGTCTTTCCTGGGCATTCCGCATGAGCTTGCGGTAGAATTTTGGAAAGACTCCCTGCACCTGTATCTGGACAACGCCGACGAGGAAACCTGCCAGTCTGTTGAAGACAAGGCAAAAGTGATCGGTTATACCCGCATCATGCGGCGCCGGATCCGGCGCAAGGGTTTTGACTCGGAAGAGGGCAGGGCGGAGATTGAAAACTGCAAAGCGCATCTGACGGAACTGCTTCCAAAAACAGAGACGCTGCTGTTCTGACCCGTCAGCGCATCCTTTCAAGAACCCGGCCGCGGATGCGGCCGGGTCTGCGCACATTTTCTTCTTTTTCTTCCGGGAGGCCTCGGTTCATGAAGTTTGACACGCGGAACAAAAAGCCGAAAATCTACAATATCGCTGTCCTGTCCGCAGGGGCAATCCTTGCAATGGCACTGATCCTGCGTCGCGAAACGGAGAATCCGCTCGCCTGGGGCAATCTTCTCCTTTCCTGCTATTTCGGTGCCGTTGTTTTCTGCCTGCTGGACGCGTTTCGGAAACAGCTGCAGTATAACCCCTATTCCTATAATACCATCCTGTATACCGGCTTTGCGCTGTTTGTGTTCTCCCTTTTTGCTACGACGGTTTTTGGTGCTGTGCAGGCCTTCCGGAATCCGGAAAGCTTTCGTTCGCTGCAGATGCTCTATACCCTCCTGCACTCCGCCAAGAACTATATGTTTCTGTCCGCACCCTTTCTGATCCTGTTTTCCGGCGCGCTCTTCATCTCCAATGTTTCGCTGATCCGCCACGAAGGCAGACGATTTGTGAATATTCTCGGAATCATTCTGGCGTTCTGCCTCGTTTTGGGAGAGATCCTGATCGCCTTCCAGGATCTGCAGAGCTCGTTTGCAACGCAGGGAATTCTTGTGCGGAACCTGACAGTCAACCTGATGGCGGCGCTTTATCTGTATTTTGAATGCATGATCATCGGTGCGATCATTGCCGATGTTCTGGCGGCGCGCCATGTGCCGGAGAAAGACAAGGATTTTCTGATTATCCTCGGCTGTGGCCTGAAGAAGGACGGCACGCCGACGCCGCTCCTGAAGGGACGCATTGATCTGGCGCTCCGTTTTTTCCGGGAGCAGCTGCAGGAAACCGGAAAGCAGGCCCTTTTTGTTGTTTCCGGAGGCCAGGGACCGGACGAGATCCAGCCGGAAGCGCTGTCCATGCGTGATTATCTACTGGAGCAGGGGATCCCGGAGGAACAGATCATTTTGGAGGATCAGTCCTCTGATACCGCGGAGAATATGCGTTTCTCCAAAGAGAAAATTGTGGCTGTGAAAACAGATGCGAAAGTCGCGTTTTTCACGACCAATTACCATGTGTTTCGTGCCGGCCTGAAAGCACGACAGGTTAAAATGCGCGCTGTCGGCATGGGCGCGCCGACCAGATGGTATTTCTGGCCCAACGCTGCCGTGCGGGAGTTCGTCGGCCTGCTGACGGAGCACCGCGGGAAACAGGCGCTGGTGCTGCTGACGCTGGCAGCGGTCTACACAGCGCTGACAATCGCTGCCTATGGCTGATCGGGCATGTCATTCCGACTGAAAAACAGGAGTTCTGTCTATGAATCAACAGCAAGCCAACAAACAGATGGTTTCCAGACTTCTTTTTCGTCTGCTGCCTGTTCAGATCTGCCTTGCCGCGGTTGGCGCCGTGAACGGTACCGTCTCCGGACTTTTTGCCAGCAACTTTGTCGGCATGGAGGCGATGAGCGCGATCGGCCTGTACGCTCCGTTCGGGATGCTGATCGGCGCGTTTTACACCATGCTGGCAGGCGGCTCCGTTATTCTGTGCGGCAAGTATCTGGGGCGGAATGAGCGGCTGAAGATACAGCATGTCTTTTCTCTGAATCTGCTGCTCTCCGCTCTCATATCCGCGCTGTTTATCCTTGTTTTTTTTCTGCTGCTCCTTTTTGGCGCTGCCCGCACGCTGACAGAGGACGCGGCGGTCAGGACGGTTTTTAACCGTTACCTTCTGGGTCAGATCATCGGTGTGTTTCCGACGATCCTCGGTAACCAACTCCCGGCTTTCCTCTCCCTGGAAAACAAAGGAAAGCGCGCGCTGCAGGCCAGTCTGGTGTTTATCGGCGTCAATATTCTGCTGAACGCGTTCTTCGTCGGACTGCTGCGGATGGACGCTTTCGGCCTTTCGCTTGCCGGCTCTCTGGGAATGTGGGTTTTCCTGCTTGTAGAGGCATGGCCCTTCATCAATGGGAAAGCCGGCCTGAGAGTTGCGTTTCAGGCGCTTGACTGGAAAGAGAGCGGAGAGATCCTCAAGATTGGATTTCCCGGCGCGGTCGGCAGCGGTTATCAGACGCTCCGCGGCCTGATCGTAAACCGGCTGATTACGCTCTTTGTGGGAAGCGTCGGAATCTCTGCCTTTACGGCGTCCGATTCCATCCTCCGTCTGTTCTGGGCAATTCCGGGCGGTATGCTCGCGGTCTCCCGGCTGCTGATCTCCGTCAGTGTCGGGGAGGAGGACCGCCAGACTCTGACCGATGTCATGCGCAATATGTTCACGCGGTTTATTCCGCTGATGTGTGCGGTCTCTGCCGTGCTTATTCTTCTGGCCGATCCGTTTACCCGATTGTTCTACCGCGATCCGGCAAGTCCGGTCTTTCAGATGACCGTGATGGGCTTTCGCATTCTTCCGCTCTGTATGCCGCTTTCGGTGATCTGCATGCACTTTGTCTGCTATGCGCAGGTATCCAACAAGCAGTTCCTGGTTCATCTGCTGTCCGCGGCGGACGGTGTGGTATTTGTCGCCAGCTTTACGGCGCTTTTGATCCGCGCTCTCGGAATGAACAGCGTTTATATCGCCAATGTTCTCAATGGCCTCATGGTGCTGCTGGTTATTCTGGCGTATGCAATCATAAAAAAGAGGCGTTTCCCCCGAAATATGGAAGACCTTATGGTGATCCCGGAGGTTTTTGGTGTTTCGGAGACCGAGCGACTTGATCTGACGCTGAAGACCATGGACGACGTGATCGAAGTCTCCCAGCGTGTACAGATGTTCTGCCTGGAGAGAGGGATCGATGAGCGACGGGCCTATCTGTCCGGGCTGGCGT
Organism: Oscillospiraceae bacterium; assembly: GCA_017448455.1. Taxonomy (GTDB): domain Bacteria; phylum Bacillota; class Clostridia; order Oscillospirales; family Oscillospiraceae; genus Limivicinus. The sequence continues at coordinate 25,966 of JAFSLL010000175.1, forward strand.
TGGAGGAAATGGCAGGCAATGTGATTGCGCATGGCTTCAGCAAGGATAAGAAGAAACATACGGTCGACGTACGGGTGGTTCACAAGGGGAACGACGTGATCCTGCGGATCAAGGATGACTGCGTCACTTTCGATCCTGCGGAGCGTCAGAGAACCGCGGACCCGAATGACATCTCAAAAAATGTCGGCATACGGATGATATATAAGATCGCAACCGAGGTTCAGCATCAGAATCTGCTCGGCCTGAATGTACTGACGATTCGAATCTGAGTGCGGAAACAGGGGAGGGAAGCAAGTGTTTTCCATTGTTCTTGAAATGACACCGGCAACGCAGCAATTGATTTCTGTCGTTTCTATCCTGATCATGTCCTTCGTGCTGTGGAAGCTGCTTAAAAAACTGGGATGGAGAAAGCCCTGGATGGGCTGGATTCCGGGTCTTCGCATGTTTGCTTACGGCAGCGCCATCGACATGGACCGGGAAGGCATCCTTTGCGGGATCCTGGAAATCATCCTGTTATTTGACAGTTTCTGGGTGTCCTCTGATCCGGAGAGCAGCAGCGCGATCATTGTAGCACTCCTTTACCTGGTCCTTGCCGTGCTGGCTCTGATTTACCGGATCCGTCTCTTTATGCGTCTTGCGACCATTCTCGGCGCGAAAAAGCGATGGATTCTGACCTGTTTCATTGCGGAATGGTTCCCTTTTGCGGTTTTCGCCTTCAGCAAGCGCTTTCAGCCGCAGGATATCTCTTTCACGGAAGAATGGAAGGCGGGCACAAAGCCTGCGGCGCTTTTGTCTGTGTCAGGCGGACACCCGGCGATGGAATCCGGACTCAGCGTGGACCTGCAGGAGCGTTCCGTGCGGGACTTTACCACAAAACGTTATCTGCTGAAGGATATTTCTCTTGATATTCCCAACGGGTCTCTGGTTCTGCTGCTGGGTGGCTCCGGGTCCGGAAAAACAACCCTTGTCAACGCAATTATCGGCTATGAAAAGGCAGATGCCAGCGTGGTGCTGAACGGCGGTGACGTATACCGGGATTATGACCGAATGAAGTACCGGATCGGATATGTTCCGCAAAAGAATCTGATCCGTGGAAACGACACCGTCATCCGCACGGTGGATGACGCGGCGGAGCTCAGACTTCCCGCCAAGATGTCTTCTGCAGACCGCAGTAAGCAGGTTGCGGAAGTGATGGATCTGCTGGGGCTCACAGCCGGGCAGGAAGGTTTGGTTGCCAAGAAATCCGGCGGCCAGCTTCGCCGGATCTCCATTGCCCAGGAACTGGTCATGAATCCGGAGCTTTTTGTACTGGATGAACCGGATTCCGGTCTGGACGGTGTGATTGCCAGAGAGATTTTCTCCAAGCTCCGCGCCGTCGCGGACGAGGGGAAAATCGTGATTGTGATTACCCACACTCCCGACCGCGTAATCGATCTGTTCGACAAAGTTATTGTACTGGCAAGGGATTCCGGCAGAGTCGGCAGACTGGCTTTTTACGGAACTCCTCAGGAAGCGAGAGAGTTCTTCGGCAAAAACACGATGGAAGAGATCGTCATGAGTGTGAATCGCAAGGAAGAAGGCGGCGAGGGACTTGCGGATACATTTATCGAGAAATATGCCAGAATGACGGCGGAGAAGGAGGCGGGTGAGGCAAAATGAGGGAGCATATTCGGCACAAGGGCCGCCTTGCCCAGACCTCAATCTATCTCGGCAAGTTTCTGCGCATGTTCGTTTATCAGAACGACTGGAAGGTTTTGCCGATGGGTGCGGCGATTGCGGCCGTCGTAACCTTTGTCGTCGGCAAGAACCTGTTTGTGTATCAGGAAGGAACTCTGACCGGGACCTTCGCGCTGGTCTGTGTGTGCATCTGGAACGGTTTCTTCAACTCGATTCAGGTAGTTTGCCGGGAGCGCGATATTGTAAAGCGGGAACACAGGGCAGGCTTATATATGTCCGCCTATATCGGCGCTCATATGATTTATCAGCTGCTGCTCTGCGCCGCGCAGACCGCGGTAACATTGCTGATCTGCCGCATTTCCGGCGTGATGATTCCGGAAACGGGAATTATTACCTCTTCGGGTATGATTGACATTGCCATTACGCTGTTCCTGATTACCTATACCTCCGATATGATGGCGCTGATGGTATCCTGCATCGTGCGTACGACGACAACAGCGATGACGGTGATGCCGTTCCTGCTGATCTTCCAGCTCGTCTTTTCCGGCGGATTCTTTGGACTGACCGGTTTTGCGAAAAAGATCAGTGTCCTGACCATCTCCCGCTGGGGGCTGAACAGTCTCTGCGCGATCGGACGCTATAATGAGCAGCCGATGGTAACACTCTGGAATACCCTCTTCAAGTTTCGGTATGTGGAAATGATAGGTGAAACGCCGCTCCTGGATCTTATTCAGCAGATGGAGCGGGATGGCACCAGAGATGAATTTCTGCAGTGGGCAGGAACCTATAATCAGGACCCGGCATATGCCAGTACCGTGGAGAATGTTCTCCTGAACTGGGGCGGACTGCTGCTGATCCTGATCGTCTGCGTGATTGCGGCGATCATTGCCCTGCAGTTCATCGACAGAGATAAGCGATAAGACAGAAGCAATGATGGATATCAGAAGCAACCAGGAATATATAATTGTAATAGTGAAGGTGCATCGATGATCAAACTGTATGAACGCGGCGTTTATCTGGTAAACGGCACGGAAATCATCCCGGAAGCCGAGACGGAAAAGCTGAAAGCCATGACCGGAAAAGCGGCCGATCCGACGGAAGCGAAAAAGGGAAGTATGGCCTATGCAATCATGAAGGCACACAACCAGTCGGGGGATATGGAACAGCTTCGACTTCGGTTCGATTCCATGACCAGCCATGACATCACCTATGTCGGCATCATTCAGACTGCCCGCGCATCGGGCATGAAGGAATTTCCGCTGCCATATGTGCTTACCAACTGTCACAATTCCCTCTGCGCCGTCGGCGGCACCATCAATGAGGACGATCACAAGTTTGCCCTCTCCGCCGCCCATAAATACGGCGGCATCTATGTTCCCACCAATATGGCGAACATCCATTCCTATAACCGGGAGGCCATGGCCGGATGCGGACGAATGATCCTCGGTTCGGATTCTCACACCCGTTACGGTGCTCTCGGCACCATGGCAGTCGGAGAAGGCGGCGGCGAGCTTGCCAAGCAGCTCCTCGGCCGCACCTATGACTTTGCCTGTCCCGGTGTAATTGCCGTTTACCTGGATGGGACACCCAGGCCGGGTGTCGGCCCGCATGATGTTGCGCTCTCCATTATTGGAGCGGTGTATCAGAACGGCTATGTAAAGAACAAAGTCATGGAATTCGTCGGACCCGGCATCGCCGGTCTCCCGATCGAGTACCGCAACGCCATTGATGTCATGACGACCGAGACCACCTGCTGGAGCTCCATTTGGGTCACCGATGAAGAGGCCAAACGGTACTTTAGCGTCCACGGCAGGCCGGAAGCCTACCAAAGGCTCAACCCGGCAGAGCTTGCTTACTATGACGGCTGTGTCTATGTGGATCTTTCCGCGGTGGAATGCACGATTGCCATGCCGATGCATCCCTCCAACACGTTTACCATCCATGAGCTGCAGGAGAATGCCGAAGACATTCTGCGTCTCGTTCAGGAGAATGCCAACAAGCAGCTGAAAGGCGTAAAGATGGATCTGCTTTCCAAGTATCACGATGGTGGGATCTGGGTGGAACAGGGTGAAATCGCCGGCTGCTCCGGCGGCACCTTCGACAATATCTGCGCGGCAGCGGACATTCTGCGCGGCAGAAGCTGCGGCAACGGCGCTTTCTCGCTGAGCGTTTACCCGGGCTCCATGCCGGCGCTGTCTGCCCTCATAAGGAATGGCCGGGCATATGACCTCATCAGTGCCGGCGTAATCCTGCGGGAGTGCTTCTGCGGCCCGTGCTTTGGGTCGGGCGATACCCCGGCGAACGGAGAATTCTCCATCCGCCACACCACGCGCAACTTCCCGAACCGGGAAGGTTCCAAACCGGGAGAAGGACAGCTCAGCGCGGTAGCGCTCATGGATGCGCGCTCCATTGCCGCTACGGCTGCCAACGGCGGCAAGCTGACAGCGGCGACCGATCTTGATGTCGACTATACCAATCCCGCCTATGAGTATGATGCCGGAATCTATGAAAAGCGTGTTTACAGCGGCTGGGGCAGACCGGAACCGGAGCATCAACTGAAGTTCGGCCCCAATATCAAGGATTGGCCGGAGATGCCCGCCCTGACTGAGGACCTGTTGGTAAAGGTCTGTTCCTACATTACAGATCCTGTTACCACCACGGACGAGCTGATCCCCTCCGGCGAGACCAGTTCTTATCGGTCCAATCCGGAGCGGCTGAGTGAGTTTGCGCTCTCCCGCCGCGATCCGCAGTATGTCTCGCGCAGCAAGGTACTGCGCCAGGCGGATCGGGATCGACGCGCCGGAAACGGGCTGAGTGACGAGATTGCAGCTGTCTATGCCGCTTTGGAGAAGGCCGGCCTCAAGGTGGATCCCGACGGCACGAATATCGGTTCCACCATTTTTGCCAATATGCCCGGTGACGGCTCCGCCCGCGAACAGGCAGCCTCCTGCCAGCGCGTCATGGGAGCGTCAGCCAACTTTGCCAGAGCATATGCCACGAAACGCTATCGCTCCAACTGCATCAACTGGGGGATGACGCCGTTTCTGGTGCAGAATCCCGAGGTCTTTGAATTGGGCGACTATCTCTTTATCCCCGGACTGCGGAAATCCATTCTGGAGAAGAATGACGAGCTGACCGCGTACGCCGTCAAGCCTGACGGAACGGTAACGGCCTTCCCGTGCTCTATCGGCGCGCTGACCGATCCGGAACGGCAGATCATTGTGGACGGCTGTCTGATCAACTATTACCGCAACAACTGATTTGGGTATGGAGAGCAGCCTCCGTCTGCCCTGAGGACAGAAAACAGCGAACATAAAGGGAATAAAACACAGCAGGAACTCAACCGATCCGTTGGGTTCCTGCTGTGTTTTCAATTCTTCTCTCCTGCCGGTTCCGCAATCACAGACCAGGCTTCAATCAACCGTTCGAGAGACCAGGCTGCGTTGGCCGGACTGGTGGAAGGAAGACACACCGCATCCCGGCCGGTCAGGGGGAGAAGATATTTCTCATAAAGACGGAATGCGGTTTTTCCGTTTACGTAAATCTGTCGGATCTCCGCTCCGTCCAGAATCGGACGGATGTCATTGGCAACAGCGTCCCGGATGCTGCTGTCGGACGAACCGACGATGCTGCAGGAGGCGATGACATCCCATGCGGCAATTCGGTGACGCAGCAGGAAGGCGCGCCTCTCCTCGACTGTTTTTGGAAACGCGTCCGAAAAAACAGCGGAAACGACATGCCAGAAACGGTTCTGAGGGTGGCCGTAAAAGAAGGCCATTTCCCGTGACTTGACCGACGGAAAACTGCCCAGAATCAGAATTCTGGACTGTCCGTTCCAGGTCGGCGGAAAAGGATGAACAAGCCGCTCGCGGGCAGCTTGTTCAGAGAAACGGTTTGTATCCATTATTTGTCCGTCTTCAAACGGATCAGCCGGTGGAGGTTGGCAAAGAGAAGCCCTCCAACGGCATTTCCGAGGCTGATGACCAGCACGCAGATGACAGCCCTGCCTGACCAGGCGCCGGCCATCCAGAAATAGAACATGTCCGCCACACAGTGTTCCGTACCGGCAAGGATAAAAACCATTACGCCGAAGAAAAGAGAGAGGTATTTCCCCAGCTCATGCGGATTGTTCTTAAATCCTTCTACGGCGATATAGATGAAAATATTACAGAGCACGCCAAGGAAAAACAGACTTATAAGACTGTCATTGAGTTTGATCTGACAGAGGGCCATCGCCTTTTCCTGCAGCGCCGGACCATTGCGGGTCAGAGACGCGCAGCCTGCGGTAAGACCGGTTCCGATCAGATTTCCCAGCCAGATAATCGGCAGCATGAGCGCATAGGCGCGGTCATTCTGCAGCGCATAGCACACCTTGCCGGTAAAAAGATGAAAACCGAAGCTGCAGACACAGAAAAGACCGATCGTAAAGAGCGCCGAACCGACAATGCGGTTATCCGTGGGGAGAAAGACCAGACCGCCGAAACCGATGCAGAGTCCGGCCAGAACTGAAGAGATGAATACTTGAAAAGACGGCTTCATTTTTGTGACCTCAAATGACTCATGACGGCATCCGAAACAGCCTGAGAACGGGGAAGAAAATCCCGCAGCATCTCAGAAGCCGCACGCGAAAAATCTTCACTTTCCGGATCTTTGGGGAGAAGACGCGTGTTGACAAAGACGTTCATCGCTGCCGCTTCCATCGCGCAGCGGGCGGCAAGCGCGGCGCAGCCCACATCGGAGAGCAGAAGCACGCTGCATTTATCATAGAGCTCTTCCAGCAGCAGGACCACATCGCAGCATCGCTGCATCATTTCAAACGGCGCTCTGCACGCGTCCAGTGTTGCGGCCCGCAGCCTCTCTTCATAGTTGGGGCTGTCTTTCCCCAGCGAGTAGACACGGGAGAGCGGTTCGAAAGCAGCCGCATCCTCATCAATCAGCTCCAGAAAACGCAGTCGCAGCACATTCATCTCCGCGATAACAAACAGATGCGTCTTTTCGTAAGAAAGATACTTCTTTTTGCCGAGGGTCAGATTTGCTGCCATTGCGCCAAGGGCGGCAGCCAGGGATCCGATCAGCGCGGCAGCGCCGCCTCCGCCTGGAACGGGGGCCTTGGACATGAGTTCTTCGGTAAAGCGAAATGCGTCAAGCGCCGACAGACGGTCTGACATGGCACGAAGTCCTTTCTTCTGTGATGACGGCATCAATCGGAACATCATATTCATCCGTACAGACTTTCTTGAGGTGCTGCGCCTCAAAAGCGGTCAGGATCTTACAGGCGTGGGTGCATTGCGGGAGATAACGGTCATAATATCCCGCACCCATGCCGAGCCGGTTCCCGTCTCCGTCAAAGCCGGCACAGGGACAGAGAACCAGATCAATGCTGTCAGGCGGGAAAACGACAGCCTGTTCCCTGACGGGGACGGTAATTCCGAAGCGGTCTGTTTCCCAGGCACCGCCGGGCTTCAGCGCAAGCATGTGATCCCGGTCTTCACAGTAGGGATAGAGCAGAGTTTTGCCGTCCAGCTCCGCCTGAGCGGCAAAAGCCGAGAGGTCCGGCTCGCTTCCGAAAGCACGGAAAAGGAAGATGTTCCGGGCGTTCCGGTAAGCCTCTGTGGATAACAGTTTCTGACAGATTCGGAGCGAAGCATCCGTGCGCTCCTCAACCGGGATCCTGTCGCGAATCCGCAAAACGCTTTTGCGCTGCTTTTTTTTCAGGAGTTTCGGAAAAACAGTACGGACATGTCCCGCGAGATAGAGGGAACCGAAGGCGATCACTGTCTCTTCGGTCTGGAGTGCGTAACGGACACCGTCGTCAATGCTTTCAAAAGCGGAGGCTGCATAACCCATATCGCGGATGGTCTCCGCAAGCTCAGCTGCCTGCAGCGCACGGGTACTGTCCGGGGTGACACAGAGAAAAGCTTTTGCATACGGGCTGATCAGACGCAGAATCTGACGGTAATCTTTGTCGGCCAGAACGCCGATCAGAAATGTGATTTTTTCACCCGGGAGATAATCTTCCAGATTCCGGGCCAGCGCTTCCGCGCATTGCGGGTTATGTCCGCCGTCCAGAATAAAGAGCGGCTTTCGCCAGAGAATTTCAAAGCGTGCCGGCCATTGGACCGATCGGAGACCTTCTGTGACTGCGGCTTCCGGAATATCCCAGCCACGGTCGCGCAGCGCGTGAATCGTCTCCAGAACCACCCCGGCGTTTCGAAGCTGATGTGCCCCGAGAAGGGAGACCTCATACTCCCTGTCGTTCCACCGAAAACGCTGTCCGTTCAGATCGTGGAAAAGAGACAGCAGCTCACGCTCCGAGGATACCCGAAACGGCACCTGCTTCTCTTCACAGATCCGTTCCAGAGTCCCTATGACTTCAGGGGCTGAATCGTAAAGCACCGCGGTACAGCCGGGCTTGATAATGCCGCCTTTGGTGGAGGCAATTTCTTCAAGTGTGCTTCCCAGGTATTCCGTGTGCTCCAGACCGATATTCGTGATCACCGCCGTTTCGGGGCAGTCAATGACATTGGTGGAATCGAGCTCGCCGCCCATTCCGACCTCCAGCACCACCAGATCACAGTGCTGCTCGGCATAATAGAGCATGGCGATGGCGGTGACGAGCTCAAACTGACTGGGGTGATCCGCCATGGCATCCGCGCAGATACGAACCCTCTCGGTGATCCGAGCCAGATCCTCACCAGGGATGTTCATGCCGTTGATTTGTATGCGCTCACAGAAATCCTGAATATAGGGGGAAATGTACAGCCCGGTCCGGTATCCTGCCGCGCGCAGAATGGCATCCAGCATGGCACAGGTGGAACCTTTGCCGTTGCTTCCGGCAACGTGGACAAACTTCAAATCCCTTTGCGGATCACCCAGAGCGTGTAGAAGCTCCCTTGTACGGCCGAGGCCGAGCCGGGTGGTGCTCCAGGTGTAGTTTTCTATATAGGCGATCGCTTCCGGTGCTGTCATGCGGAGACCTTCTTTCCGTAGCGTGCAGTCACTTTTGCTACTGCCTGAATGCAGACCAGCTGCACGACGGTCAGAATCAGGCACTGAACGATTCTGGTAGCCAGCAGCGGCACATAGGGAGAGCCGTATAGGATGGAGATCCAGAGTGTGTTCAGGAAAAGGCTTAGAATAAACTGATTAATGCCGACGGCAGCGATACTGTGCCACCAGTTCTGGTTTTTGTGCAGGAAAAAGCCGAATACAAGGCCGGTAAGAAAAGCGGTCAGGGTAAAACCGGGGAAATACGCGCCGATGGGGAAGAGAAGTGCGCCGATAAAATCTCCCAGCGCGGCGACCGTACCGGCCTCCAGCGGCCCGAACAGAATGGCCGCGACAAGCACCGGGACAAAACTGAAGCCGATCTTAATGTTCCAGGCGCTGATGGAGAGAAAGCGGGAGAGAACAATTTCCAATGCAATCAGCAGCGCAAGGATTGTGAGTGTTCTGGTGGAAAACCTGGTTTTTGACATAAACAGCACCCCTTTCGTGACGGGATGCCACGAAAGGGGTGACGGACACACCTCTTGTGGCAGCGGATGCGGACAAGCACCGCGTACAAAACTGTACTTCGTCCGGCGGCGACCTCCCATCCGCCGGCACTTGACGCGCTTGTCCTACTCTGACGGGGACAGTATATACGATTGTTTGCGGTTTTTCAATGATTTCTCTGCTTGGGAGAAGCACTATTTCTGTAAAAAAACTGTGACTTGCCCAAACACGTCCGAGACGATATAATAAGGATCCGGGAACGCAAAAAGCATTTCCGGACCGAACAGGAGTGATCAGATGAAAAAAGGGCTGATTATGGAAGGTGGCGCCATGCGGGGCATGTTTACCTGCGGCGTTCTGGACGTGATGATGGAAAATGACGTCCGTTTTGACGGCGCGGCAGGGATTTCTGCCGGCGCGGTCTTTGGCTGCAACTTCAAATCCGGTCAGATCGGACGCGCGCTCCGCTACAACAAACAATACGGCAGAGATCCGCGTTACTGCAGCATATGGTCTCTTCTGACAACCGGAGATCTGTACGGAGCGGATTTCTGTTACCGGGAATTGCCGGATGTTCTAGATCCTTTTGACCGCGTCGCTTTTCAGGAAAATCCACTGGAGTTCTATATCGGCGCCGCTGATATCGATACCGCAGAACCGGTCTATCACCTTTGTACGGATGGCGGGAAAACCGATATGGACTGGATGCGGGCATCCGCATCGCTTCCCATGGTTTCCCGTCCGGTGGAGGTGGACGGATACCGTCTTCTGGACGGAGGAATTGTAGACCCTGTACCGTATCGCTTTATGGAGAAACAGGGGTATGACCGAAACGTCCTCATTTTGACCCAGCCGAGAGGCTATCGGAAAAAGAAAGCTGCGATGATTCCACTGATGAGGATTGTCCTGCGGAAGCTTCCAAAAGTCTTGGAGGCGATGGAAGTACGGCACAGTTGCTACAACCGTCAGATGGATGAAATTGATGAGATAGAGGATTCGGGCAGGAGTTTGGTAATTCGCCCGCCGGCGGCGCTTGGCATCCGGAGAACAGAGGGGGATCCGCAGGAACTGGAACGGGTTTACCAGATTGGAAGGCGGGAGGCCGAAAAGCGCCTTTCAGAGATCCTTGCTTTTCTGGGCTGAAGCCGCATCGAAGAAACCGGATCAGTCAACTTCCCAGGGGAGATCGACAAAAAGCGGCTCATGGCCGAGCGCGGGCAGAATCTTCTCCATCAGATCCGCCGTGCGGAAGCGGAGACTGCTGGTGTTCAGACAGGGATGACAGCCGAAGTACTCATCCTTCAGCAGATCCCGGTCAACCAGCAGGCGGACGCACCGGTTCCGATCATTTATCAGACCGAGGACGCTGACCGATCCCGGTTCCAGGCCCAGGTATTCTTCCATATGTCCGGCATCGGCAAAGCTCAGACGGGCGCTCCCGATCTGTTTGGAAAGCAGCTTCGTCTTGAAGGGTTTCTGCCCCGGCATGATCAGCAGATAGAAATTCGTCTGCTGTCGGTTGCAGAGGAACAGGTTTTTGCAGATTTTACAGCCGAGAAGGCCTTCAACCTGCTCGCAGTCCTCAATGGAGTCCGCGTGTTCGTGGTCAACCCGGAAAAACGCAACATTCAGTTTCTCCAGCAGATCATAACAACGTTCTTCCCGCGGGCTGCGCGCCTCAGCGGGACGTCCGGTATACAGATGATGATCGTAATTCATAAAATGCTCCTATCCCTGTAGAGATGAAAGAGAGGCCAAAACGTGGCAGATATGCAGTATTATGAAATCCTGACAGCGGGACTTCCGGATAAGCTAAGCATTGCGCGGCTGGTATACGGTGTTTCCTGGACAGCTGCCGTCCTCAGCGACGGGCGCACCGGTGTCGCCATGCATACCATTGGGGAAAGCCGGCCGCGGTTATTCACAACACTGATCGGCCTTCCGCTCTGTGAAGCGGGCAAAGCGGTGTTTTCCTGGAACATGGAAGAAGCCGGAGAGGCGCTTGCGGCGATCAATGCTTATTACAACCATCCGGGCTGCGGTTTTGTCCGTCAGGAGGTCAAAACGCTTGACGGCATTGATCTGGCAGGAAGAACCGTCGGGATGATCGGCCACATGATCGGCCACAGCAACATTACCGAAGAGCTGCTGCGCCCCGCGAAGAATGTGTATATTATGGACAGAGAACCGAAACCCGGTGATTATCCGGACAGCGCCTGTGAATACTTTTTGCCGAGCTGCGATCTGGTCATCATCACCGGCAGCGCTGCCATCAACAAGACCCTGCCCCGCCTGCTGGAGCTCAGCCGAAATGCGGAAGTGGTTCTTGCCGGGCCAAGCGTGACCTGCAAGCCCTCTTTACTGGAGCTCGGAATCCGGCGGCTGAACGCGAGAGTAATCACAGACCCGGAGCCGATGCTCCTGGCCATTCCGGAAAAAAGGATGTCGATCAACGCCTGGTCGGTTCCGGCTCAGATCGGAGAATAAACCGGCGGGTTACAGGAGAGCCAGCAGCTTCTCAACGTCTTCGTCGGTAGTTGCCCAGCTGGTGGCGATACGCATCACCGTGTGGGAGTCGTCCGTTTTCTCGAAAAACGCCAGCTCGGCCTTCTCCGTGAGTCGGTTCAGCTGCGAGGGACTGAGCGTAATGAAGATCTGGTTGGTCGGCGTGTCATATGTCAGACAGTAACCCTGCTCACGCAGGCGCGCGCGGATGCGGTCTGCCGCCGCTATCGCGGTTCTGCCCAGCTCCCTGTACAGTCCGTCGGTAAACAGCGTCTCGAACTGAATCCCGGTGATATGGCCTTTTGCCAGCAGAGCGCCATGCTGTTTGACCATGGTAAAGAAATGCGGAACCGTTCCCGGAGTCGGGAACACAACGGCCTCGCCGAAAAGCGCGCCGCATTTGGTTCCGCCGATGTAAAACACATCACAGAGCCGTGCCAGATCCGAGAGGGAAACGTCATTTTCCGGGCAGGCGAGCGCATAGGCAAGCCGCGCGCCGTCAACATGCAGAAAGATCCGGTAAGAACGGCAGACTGCGCTGATGGCTTCCAGTTCCGAGAGCGAGTAGAGCGTGCCGTATTCCGTCGGCTGGGAGAGATAGACGCCCCCGGGCATCACCATATGTTCGTGGTTTCCGTCCTGCCAGTAGGCTTCCAGACAGCTGCGGATGGCATCCGCGCTGATTTTCCCGTTTTGGTGAAGAATGGTAAGGACCTTGTGCCCGCCGTGCTCAATGGCCCCGGCTTCGTGCACGCTGACGTGCCCGGTATCCGCTGCGATCACACCCTGGTAAGGCTTCAGCATGGTGTCCAGAATAACGGCATTCGCCTGTGTTCCGCCGACAAGAAAATGGATTTCCGCTTCCGGCGCCAGACATGCCTGCCGAATCAGCCTCCTCGCGTTCTCGGAGAAGCGGTCAGTTCCGTATCCGGGGGATTTCGTCAGGTTGTTTTCCAGCAGCCTGCGAAGAATAGCAGGGTGAGCGCCTTCCTGATAGTCTGAAGCAAAATACAGTTTATCATCAACCACGTGGCATCCTTCTTTCCGAAATAGAGTGAAGGTATTATAGCATAGGTCTCATGAAAAAAGAAAGAGCCCGTTTTCGGGCTGAGATATAATAGAAGGAGAAAAAAACCATGGCGAGAAACACCGACATCAATCTGCAGAAACAGGTGATCTATTCTGTCTATGTGCGCGCGCATACGGAGGAAGGAACCTTTCTTTCCCTGATTTCCGATCTGGATCGGATCCGGGCATTGGGAACCGATATCATATGGCTGATGCCCATCCATCCCATCGGCGTCAAGAACCGCAAAGGCAGCCTCGGATGTCCGTACGCCAACCGGGATTACCGGTCGGTAAATCCGGAATACGGCACATTGGAGGATTTCCGTAAGCTGGTCGATGCGATTCATCAGCGGGGAATGAAGTGTATGATCGACGTGGTCTATAACCATACCTCTCCCGATGCGGTGCTGCTGAAAGAGCATCCGGAGTTCTATTATCACGACGAGCAGGGAAATACCGGCAATAAAATCGGTGACTGGTCGGATGTCATTGATCTGGATTACGGCGAACCCGGGCTTTGGGACTACCAGATTCAGACTCTTTGCCAGTGGGCCGGAATTGTCGACGGTTTCCGCTGTGATGTGGCATCCTTTGTTCCGGTGCCGTTCTGGAATATGGCACGCAGCTTTGTGGAGCGTGTTCATCCGGGCTTTATCTGGCTGGCGGAGACCGTTCACCTGAGCTTTGGAAACTTTGCCCGGCGCGAGGGCTTTTTCTCGGCGCGCGATACGGAGGTATATGAAGCTTTCGATCTGGAATATGAGTATGATGTTCGCGAGAACTTTGACCGCTATCTGAAAGGGGAGATCGTCCTCAGTCAGTATCTGGATCTGCTGAACTTCCAGGAGGCGGTGTACCCGGTGAATTACAACAAGATGCGTTTCCTGGAAAACCACGACCAGCCGCGGATCTGTGCCAATGTCCGGGAGGAGAGCGATCTGGACAATTATACCGCAATGCTTTTCTTCCTCAAGGGCACGACCCTGCTCTACGCGGGACAGGAATTCTCCTGCACTCACACACCGAGTCTGTTTGAGAAGGAAGTCTTTGAACGAAGCGGTCGGGATATCAGCGGGTATCTCCGGAAGCTGAGCGACCTGAAACACAGTGCGCTCGATGCCGATGACGGATTCTGTGCGGCGGCAGATGACAAAAATGATATCGCGCTTCTCCAGCGGCAGAACGAGACAAGCAGGAAGATCGGCGTTTTCAGTCTGAAGTCAAAGAGTGCCGAGGTGGAAGTGGAGGCGCCGGACGGCATCTATGAAAACCTGATCGATTGCGGAAGCGTAAGGGTAAAAGATGGAAAGCTTCACTGTGACGGGAAACCGATTGTTTTTCGGTTTGAGAGGACAAACACACAGAAAAACTCTTGAAACAACTGCCAGAATATGATAAAAATAATAAGGCATGTCTTACACTATGCGTATTCTGTCTTAACGACGGAATACGATTATAGTCTATGATCTTTTCGAGGTGTTGCAATGGCTGAAAAATCACCCAGGACCAATCCTTTTTCCTGTCTTTCGTCTACCGTCGTTGAGGAGACACTGGTTCGCAATCCGTTTGAAAAAATCAGCGGAATTGTTGCAACGGAATTGGAAAGTGCTATCATTGCCGCAAAATTTCAACCAGGACAGCGGCTGAACATCTCACAGATTGCCGATGCCATGTGTGTCAGTCCCACACCGGTATGGGAAGCAATTGAACGTCTGCAGGAGATCGGTCTGGTAGTTGCGGAACCGATTCCGAACAGCCGCAGAAATGTGTACCGAGTCTTTGAGATGACCCCGGCTGAGATAGAGGATTTTTTCCTTACCAGGGCTGCCTTGGAAAGCCTGGCGGCACAGATTTGTGCGACAAAGACATGGAATGTGGATATGCCAAGATTGAAGGAGTATGCGGTAAAGTTTCGGGAAGGACTATATGTTTTCGCAACAGATGAAAATGCGAAAAGCGATCCGGTGAATTTTTCTGAAGTAGACCGTACCTTCCATACAATGCTGATCAAAGCGACACGAAACCACTTTCTGATAGAAAGCTATAACGCACTGGACAGAATCAGTTCATTCCTCTCCATTAAAACCTCATATTATATGGGTCTGCAACTGAACCGGGATGACGCGCTCACACTTGGAAATCAACATATGACGATCTACAATGCGATTGAAAACGGGTATGCGGAGCTGGCGAGGAATCTCATGATCTCTCATATAAAGTTTTGCGCGGAACATACCCTGCGAAATCTCAGTCTTGACTCTCGCGATTGAACGAGATTCATCTTTTTCTCCTGCTGAAGGGCGATGCTTTCAGCAGGAGCTTTTTATTTTCCCACATGTTTTTGTGCATTTTTTACGAAAATGGTCAAAAAAATCTTTTAATATCCAAGCTTTTGGCAAAAAAATAACCGACAAAGAATCGTTAAGTATTTTTAAGCATGAGCATTCAAAGTGTAAAGAATTGTTTTTCAATCCTTATTATCACCGTAAGATAATTTTAAGTCATTTTTCGATTATTTGGTTTTGTCCTGATATATTTTAACAGTACAGAAGTTGTGGAAAAGCAACTCAAAAATCTATTTGATGAAGGGGGAATATTATTGAAAATCGCAATGATTGGTTCAGGCGCTGCAGGAAGTGTTTTCGCATCTTATCTCCGCTTGGGAGGCGCAGACATGACCCTTGTGGATCTCTACAAAGAACACATGGATAAAGTTGCAGCAGACGGCATGGATTTCACCATTGCCCCGGATCGGCATTTTCATGTAGACGGATTTAAAACAGCCTACAACGCCGACAATATCGGCATTATGGATGCCGTTATCTTTATGACGAAAGTCACTCAGGTGGAGAGTGCGCTGGAGACAGCCAAACCATGCATTGGTCCCAACACAGTTCTGGTGTCATTGATGAACGGTGTCGGCAATGAGGATTATCTGCTCAAGCATGCCGATGGAAAGCATGTGATTTACGGTTCCGGAACCTTGGGCACTTTTCTTCCCGAGCCGGGCAAATGCATCAGCTCTCCCGGTGTGGACGAAATCCAGATGAACTTCGGCCCCGTTGAGCATAGTGAATGGACCGATGCTGTCGGCGAACATATGCAAAAGTGCTTTACCGATGGCGGCTGCCCGGCTAAATACTGGGATGATGTGCGGCCGCCTGTATGGATCAAGGCTACTGTCAACTGCACTTTCAACCCGTTGTGCGCAATGATGCGTATGAAGACCAATGTTCTGGAAAACAGCGAATACGGTTGGGCGCTCATTGAGCAGATGACACGCGAGTGTGTAGCTGTTGCCAATGCGAAGGGTGTTCCTCTGGATGCAGATTGGCTGATCGGCGCCTACCATGCCAGCGAAGGCTCCGCGATCAACAACTATTACCCCTCTATGGCGCAGGATATGCTGTTCCACGAGCGTCAGACAGAGATTACCACGCTCAACGGAGTCATCTCTCGTTATGGCAAGGAGCTTGGAATCCCGACCCCGCTCAACGACATTATCTTCAACATGGTAAGTGCTACACAGCTTAACTATGGGAAGATGTACCCGGATGTAAAGGAATAATAGTAAAAAATCTCACCTGGGGGAGTTTTCATGATCCTATCCTATGAACAGGAAATACGTCTTCTGACCTCACTGTTTCGTGCCGCCGGCTTATCCGCTGAAGACGCTGCATTGCTTGCAGAAGTTCCGACGCTCTCTGATTTTCTCGGAGTAGAATCACATGGGCTGTCCCGCGGAATTATGTATGTTGTAGGTCTTGCGAAGGGCTTTGCAAACGCAAAAGCGGAGTTCAAAATTCTTTCTGAAACAGACGCAACAATGAAGGTTGATGCCGATGATGGTGTCGGTGTCCTCTCAATGATCAAAACCTATGGTAAGCTGAGTGAGAAGGCAAAGAAGCAGGGGATTGCCATCGCGGAAGGTATTAACAGCTCCAACATTGGCTGTGGCTACTATTATGCGAAGAAGGCTGCGGAAGACAATCTGATTCTTCTGGCTTGCGCAAACACAACACCTCTTCAGGCTCCCTTCGGTGGCGCGGATCCGATGATCGGCTCGAACCCGATCATCGCAGGTGTTCCTTCCGCCGGAGATTTCCCGGTTGTTCTTGACATGGCGACAACCCTCGTTGCTTTTGGAAAAATCCAGGCTGCCCAACGCAAGGGAACACCGATCCCAGACTCCTGGTGCCTGGATAAGGAAGGCAGACCGACCACGGATCCGAATGCATATTATACAAATGTCCCATTCGGTTCATACAAAGGTTATGGGCTGGCGGTCTTTGTCGATATGTTTGCGGCTGTGCTCTCAGGTGCTGCTTATGGTACAAAGATTGGTTTTGCAACCCGAGGCGAGCTGGAAAAATCCGGATGGTCGATGATTCTGGTGGATCCCTCGTTCTTCATGCCGATCGACGAGTTCAAAGAGCGAGTGAATGATTATGTCGGCATGATGAAGAACGCGCGCAAGGCAGAGGGGGTTGCAGAGATCTTTGTCCCCGGAGAAAAGGAATATCTCACATATTGCAAACGGATGGAAGAAGGCTTCTATGTAGAACCGACACTGGAAGCCACAGTCCTGGCCGTCGGCAAGAGCATCGGCCTGTTTAAAGAAGACCAGAGTCTGGAAGACTTTCTGAAGGAACAATCTACTGAAATCTGAAACACAGTCAGACGGGAGAAATCAAACATGAATTGGCGTGAACAATACAAAGACCGGCTTCTCAGTCCGGCTGAAGCTGCGGCATACATTCGTTCCGGAGACGTGATCTGCTCATCTATGGGATGTGGTATCCCTTATCTGTTCCTGGATGCTCTGGCGGACCGGATGAAAGAACTGGATCATGTGACGCTTCATGAGCTCACCATGTCAAAGCAGTCCAAACTCTTTCACCCCAAATACAACGGGCGCTTCCGCACGATTTCCGGGTTCTTCAATGCCTATGAACGCGGATATAAAAACGCAGGGATCGACATCAGCTTTCAGCCACTGCATCTCCACACCTTCCCGGATCTGCAGGCTGTATCGCCAAAGCCGACCGTGGTAGCGGTTGCCGGAACTCCGCCCGATGAAAATGGCATGATCAGCTTCGGGCCCAATCCGATCCGCGCGGATATGGCCGACCGCGTCGACCGTTTCATTGTCCAGATCAACGAGAACCTCCCTTATATCAAAGGTGATCAGGGCGTGATCCATGTCGACAAAGTGGACCTGTTGGTTGACGGTACAGAGGACGTGTTCTATCAGCCTGCTGTTCCGGTTACGGAAGTTGAGGAACAGATCGGATCCCATATTGTGGATCTGGTGCCGGACGGCGCCTGCATCCAGCTGGGGATCGGCAGCGTAGGGGCTGCTGTGGGCAGCATGCTCAGAGACAAAAAGGATCTGGGCATTCACACGGAAATGTTTGTGGAGCCCATGATGGACCTGATCCGCTGTGGCGCGGTGAACAACTCCAGGAAGCCGATCTGCCCAGGTATTTCGATTTTCGGTTTTGCAGGCGGAAGCAAGGAGCTGTATGATTTTCTGGATCACAACGACGCGCTGGAAAGCCGCCCCTTTGATTTTGTGAATAACCCGAGGGTTGTTGCGCAGATCCCCAACTTTGTGTCCATCAATTCCGCGCTTCAGGTGGATCTGATGGGGCAGGTGTGCGCTGAGACGATGGGATTTTTGCAGTACAGCGGAACAGGCGGTCAGGTGGACTTCGTACGTGGTGCCAACGCAAGCCCGGGCGGTAAATCCTTTATTGCGCTTTCATCCAGCCGCATTGACAAGAAGGGACAACGCCAGTCCAAGATTACGCTCTCTCTCCCGGTGGGCAGTGCGGTCACAACACCCCGTACAGATGTACACTATATCGTGACAGAGTACGGCGCAGTCAACCTGCGCGGTGCCTCGCTGGAGGAGCGGGCAAAAGGGCTGATTTCCATCGCACATCCGGATTTCCGGGACGAGCTGTCATTCCAGGCGAAACAGGCAGGCCTTATACTGTAAGATAAATAAAAAAGGAGGAGATTACTATGGCATTAAAAGCGAAGGTGCTGAGTCAGTACTGCAAGAGCTGTGGCTACTGTGTCAACTTCTGTCCAAAGAAAGCGCTGTCGTTCGGTAAGGAACGCAACGCGATCGGCGCTTTCTTCCCAGTGGTTGATCTGGAAAAATGCATCGGCTGCGGCATATGCGCGACCATGTGTCCGGATGCAGCTCTTGAATTGAGAGAGGAGGTAAACAATGGCTAAACAGTTGCTGAAGGGAAACTACGCCATCGCTGAGGCGGCGCTTCGTGCAGGCGTGCGTTTCTATGCCGGCTACCCCATTACCCCACAGAGTGAGATTCCCGAATACATAGCAGCTCATATTTGGGATCTTGGCGGTGCTTTTGTCCAGGGCGAAAGTGAAGTTGCCTCAATCAATATGGTTTACGGTGCAGCCTGCTCAGGCGTGCGTGCAATGACATCTTCATCCGGCCTGGGCATGAGTCTGAAGGCAGAGGGTATCTCTTACATTGCTGGTGCCATGCTGCCTGCACTCATTATGAATGTCAGCCGCGGCGGCCCAGGTCTGGGCTCCATCCAGCCGGCTCAGCAGGACTATCTGCAGGCTACCAAAGCGATGGGCCACGGCGGCTTCCGGAATATTGTTCTGGCACCGTACACGGTACAGGAAGCGGTGGACCTGATTTACAACTATGCTTTCCAGCTGGCCGAACGCGACCGGAACCCGGTTGTGATGCTGCTTGACGGCTGCCTGGGTGTGGGCATGGAGGAAGTGGAGCTGCCCCCGTATAAAGAACTGCCCGAAAAGCGTCCCGACTGGGCGCTGGGCAATTTCGGCGAGAGTGGACCGCACAAGACCCGCATTATCTCCTCGATTTTCTCCGAGGATCTCAACGAAATGCTCAATAAGCGCGCCGCTGGCATCTACAAGTCCTGGGAGGCCAACGACGTTCAGGTTGAGGAGTATATGGTCGAAGATGCAGAATATGTGATCGTAGCTTATGGCATGACGGCGCGTATCGCGAAGTATTGCATCGGTGTCCTGCGCTCAGAGGGCGTGAAGATCGGTCTGATTCGTCCGATTACGCTGTTCCCGTTCCCGAAGGCATCCTTCAACAAGCTGGATTACAACCAGGTGAAAGCCATCATCGATCTCGAGATGGCAATCCCGGCACAGATGGTTGACGACATCCAGCTGCAGGTAAAAGAGCGCGTGCCCATCCTGACCTTCGGACGTTCCGGCGGTAACACCATGAAGAACGAAGAGACGCTGGATGCGGTGAGAAAACTCATAGGAGGTGTCAAGTAATGGCTAAGGAAATTATCCGTCCGACCTGCCTTCAGGCCAGACCCAATACCTTCTGCCCCGGCTGCATGCATTCCATGGCCATTAAGTTGGTTGCACAGTGTCTGGAGGAGCTGGAGATTGCCGACAAGAGCATTTTGGTATGCGCTGTCGGATGCGGCACCATGGCGATGAATGCCTTTGATGTGGATATGGTCAGCGCGGCTCATGGGCGCGCCCCGGCTGTCGCCACCGGCATTAAACGCACACAGCCCGATACCTTCGTGTTCACCTATCAGGGTGACGGTGACCTGGCAGCTATCGGTCTGAGCGAGATTATGTACGCTGCCAACCGTGGCGAGAAGATTTCGACCGTGTTTGTCAACAACTCGACTTACGGTATGACTGGCGGTCAGTTGGCTCCGACAACCCTGGTCGGACAGAAATCCACCACTACACCTTTGGGACGCGATCCCGAGCGTGATGGCTATCCCGTCGACATGTGCAAACTGCTCAGCCAGCTGCAGGCTCCGTCCTACATTGCCCGCTGTGCGCTGAACAGTCCGGCCAACATCCGCAAGGCCAAGGAAGCGATCAAAAAGGCATTCCAGTATCAGCTTGAGGGCAAGCCCTTCGCCTTTGTAGAGCTGCTGTCCAACTGTGTAACCAACTGGAACATGGCACCGATGGATTCGCTCAAGCATATCGAGACCGTGACCAGCCAGGTCTTCCCACTCGGTGTGTTCCGCGACGTCAATGAGGGGGTATGAGACGATGAGTAAAACCTTTGTATTCACCGGTTCCGGCGGTCAGGGCATCATGAGTATGGGCACCATGCTCGCGCAGGCGGCCTTTGAGAGCGGACGGCATGCGATTTACATGCCCAGCTATGGCGCCGAGCAGCGAGGCGGCAGCGCCAAGTGCATCGTGATCATTGATGAGAACGAAATGCCCTGCCCCATGTTTGAATACTGCGAAACCATGGTGGCGATGAGCAACCTGGGTTACAACAAGTTCCAGTACCAGCTCAAGCCCGGCGGCGTTCTTCTTTATGACAACACGGTCATCACCCAGGAGATTGAACGCGATGACGTCATCAAGGTTCCGGTTCCCGCAGGCGACCTGGCTTTGGAAATTGGCTCGCCCAGAGTGGCAAACGTCATTGCGGACGGCGTGCTCGTCGGCATGACGGGTATCGTGACGCCTGAAGAGTTTATTGCCAGCCTAGACAAGAAGTTCGCCTCCAAAGGTCAGAATGTTCGCGACCTCAACCGCAAGGCGTTTGAGCGCGGTCTGAAACTCGCGGAACAGTACAAATAAAAAAGAAGACAAAGAGAAAAGGAGTTTAAAAGTATGAAAAAAAGCACTTACCATTGGGTCATAGTAGGCGCTGTTTTCATTCTGATGGCCATGACAATAGGCTATCCGGTGAACTGCTTCAGCGTCTTCGCCCCTGCCTGGGTTGCCAGCTACGGAGTCAACACATCGACTGTCCAGCTCGTTAACCTGATTACTACGGTTGTCAATGCCTGCAGCTGTCTGATCCTGGCAAAGATTATGGGTAAGCTTGGCTTCCGCAAGTCCATCATCATGTATTCCATTATCGCATTTATCGGTCTGTTCGGACGTTCCTTTGCTCCCAACATCCCCACACTGATCGTATTCAGCGTTATTTCTGCTTTCGGTCTGTCAGGATGCTCTACAATTCCGTGCAGTCTTCTGATCAACAACTGGTTTGTTGCTGACCGTGGCACTGCGACCGGTATTGCCTTCACTGGCTCCGTGGCTGGCGGCCTGATCCTGGTCCAGCTGACCAAGAACTGGGTTGCAGCAGCTGGCTGGCAGCGTGCCAACATCTACCTGGGCATCATCTTTGCCGTCTGCATGCTGCCTATTGTGTGCTGGCTTGCCGTTGAGAAGCCTGCCGACAAAGGCATGTACCCCCACGGCGTGGACGAAGAGACTCTGAAAGCCGGAAAGAATACCCCGACACTCACCGGTATTGCCAAGGGTGCCTTCATGAAGACCCCTGTGTTCTGGCTAGCTGCGGTTTACTTCTTCATTCTGGGCTTCTGCAACATGGGCTTCCAGAACAATATGACACTCGCCCTTGTCTATCAGCATGGTTTCAGTGCTGAACAGGCTGCGAACATTTTCTCCGTGAACATGTTTATCCAGATCTTCGGTAAGATCCTGCTCGGCAAGATCTACGACAAAGCGGGCATTAAGGTGGCTACTCTTTATACACTGGTTCTGTTCATCCTGTCTTCTGTTACGATGATCATCTGCACGGGCAGCATCGCACTTGGCATGGTCTTTGGCGGCCTGTTCGGCCTCATGTCCGCGTCAACCACGGTCGCGCCTCCTTACGTGCTCGGGTCCATGATCGGCCGCAAACACTATGCTGATATCTACGGTGTGCTGAACCTCGTCTGTGTCGCTGGTATGGCATTTGGCCCGATCATCGCCTCTGGCGTGTTTGACAAGACCGGCTCCTTCAATATTGTCTGGATTGCGTTCTCTGCACTCTATGTCATTTCTACCATCTGCGCCATCGCTGGTGCAAAGAAAGCTGCCGACGGCGGCTTCCCGGCCATGACCGACTGATCATAAGCCGACAAAGCTTACTCCTCTTATCGTGTAAACAATTTTCTTCCGGAGGAAGGGACTGTCGCCTTGGCTGGCAGTCCCTTCTTTCTGAATTGAACGTTCTGCGTCCTTTGAAGAGAGAGGAGGACAACAGATGAAAAGAGAATTCGAAGGAGTGGTTTGATGCAGTACAAAGAAGTTTTAGACAACGCCCGCAACAAAATCCTGAACTGCAAGGTCTGTCCGGAATGCAACGGACTTGCCTGTGGCAACACGCTGCCCGGTCCGGGTTCCAAAGCGCCAGGGAACGGCGCTAACGATAACTGGAAAGCATGGAAGTCTATCAGACTGAACATGAACACCTTCGCAACGGATGGAGAGGTTGACACGTCGTTCTGTCTTTTCGACAAGACCTTCAGCCTGCCTGTAATGACCGGGCCTGTTGGATCCATGATCCAGTACAGCAAGGAGGACATCACCGTTCCTTTTAATGACGGAATCATACAGGCATGTGCCGAGGAGAAAATTATTGCCTGCTTTGGCGACGGAGCACTTGGAAACACAATTACCGGCGCGTACGACTCTATGGAACGTTATGACTATTCCGGTGTCATTCCAGTGCTCAACCCGCTCCCCAACCCGATTCTTCAGCAGAATATTGAATTTTTTGAAAGAAGCAAAGCATTTGCAATTTGTGTTGTTGTTGACAGCTACGGACTCCCACACTGGAAATTCAGCAAAGTCAAAGCCACCTCAAAAACAGTGGAAGAATTGAGATACTTGAAATCCTGTACAAAGAAGCCGTTTTTAGTAAAGGGCATCATGACAGCCAAAGCGGCAGAGCAGGCGGTTGAAGCCGGTGCTGATGCGATTATTGTTTCCAATCACGGCGGCCGCGTTCTGCCGGAAACGCCTGCCACAGCAGAGGTCCTGCCCGAAGTTGTCAATGCCGTAAAGGGACAGACGAAAATTATCGTTGACGGCGGAATCCGCCATGGCTCCGATCTGGTTAAAGCGCTGGCACTCGGCGCGGACGCTGTTCTGATCTGCCGACCGTTTGTAGTTGCCTGGTTCGGGGGTGGCGCGGAAGGAGTTCGTGTTTATACAGATAAACTTCGTTCAGAGTTTGTCGATGCTATGTATATGGTCGGTGCCCGAAAGCTCAGTGATCTCTGCACCGAGATGGTTCGGTAGTATTGTTCGTTCATTATATATGAATATATAAAAATAAAAACAAGGCCATGGACTTTCAAACTCCATGGCCTTGTTTATAAAATGTGGTCTATATAACATTTGAAAAAGACGAACAAATATGGGGAAATATGTAACAAACCGGAGTGAATAAGAAAGATGTCAGTAAACAGATTCAGCAGTACTCACGATGTGTCAGAGAACCGGCCAATGGCACATCGGCTGGTTATGCACCGTACTGCTTTTCATAATTGTTATGAATACAGGATATCAATTCACATAAGGTGGCATTTACAGGTGTCGGGACTCCATGGAGAGCGCCTAAACGAACGATTGCACCATTCAAAACCGAGATTTCCGTTTTCCGATGGCTGCGGAGTACATCCTGCGCCATGGAAGGATAATAATTGGCAAAGCCTTCCTGCAACCGGGGAAGCTCAGCTTTCAGTTCCGGACGGAGATCAATTCCCGTTACTGCCTGGCAGACAGCGCATCCTTCTTCCCAGACGCTTTGAATCAGGCTAAGCCCGTTCTCATCTGACAGCATATCACCGACTTTTAATCGAACCAGCGCAGAGAGGGTATTATACCCGCTGTTTGAAATAGCCTTTTTCCAGACAAATGGACGAATATCCTTCTCAAAGACAGTTTTACATCCTCCGCAATTAAAGCAGGTTTCCAGATACTCTCCAGCCTTCCGACTGACAGGGCCATCTGCGACAGCGCCAAAACGCATAATAACACCGCTTTCTGGCTTGCTGACACATTTGCCGGGTTCGGGTAATTCTGTTCCGATCGTACCAAAGCCGTATAGAATGTTTTCCGCAGGGAAATAGCGAGAAAGGAGTTCATCGTTCCCAAGCCCATTCTGGAGAGAGACAATCGCGGTATCTGGACGCACACAAGCCTGCAGCTCAGGAATCAGCGTTTCTGTTTGTGTTGCTTTTACCATCAATATGACAATATCGATGGGGGCTACTTCTCCGATGGAAGGAGCTGTTTGAAAACCCTGAATCAGCTCTTCCCCTTCGGGGGTTACAAACCGCATCCCATCTGAAGCGCATTTTTCCATGTGTGCTTGATAACGGTCAACCAGCGCGACTTCAGCTCCGCCTTTTCTCAAATAGCAGGCAAAGACACTTCCCGCTGCACCGGATCCGACCATGGCAATTTTCATAACAATACCTCCTTGTTAATATATCGATCAGGGTAACAGGCTGTCTAATAATTTGAATACAACAAATGATACCATTTTTCCGAAAAAAAAGCCAGTAAAAATCAGAAAAACTGACGAACGAATGAAAAGCTCTTTATTGTGCGACGGCTGCTCTTCAGAGACAGGCCATCCTTTTGATCAGGTACATATTATACTAACTTGGTTCACTGCCAATCTTGTGATCATTACCGTGCTGACGTTGGTGATTTGCCTACTCATCTTTAGATTGATTCGTGAGAAGAAAGTAGGATACTCTTCCTAGCACGGCAGGAGAGCAGGCTGTAGAGCCTGCTCGCCTGCTGCGGATACCCAAAACACCTGCAGCTGGAAAGAGCGGCCGTGATACACAACGGCTGCTGATGTATTCCGAACAGTATGGGGAAAAAGGAACTTGGAGTTCCTATAACGGAACAGATGAAAAGACAGAGAATCCATTGAAAAGCGGATGCTCTGTCTTTTCATCTGTTGTAGCTTTAATTTTGAGTATGAAATATCAATCAGCGGAGAAAACAATTGAGATGGAGACTATCTGTCAAAATGTGCTGAGACCTCTTTCATCAGGGAGATAATCGGCAAATGCTGTGGACAGACGCTTTCGCACTGTCCGCAAGCAAGGCAAGAGGAGGCACGTCCATGATGGAGTGTCAGTTTATCATAATTTGAATAATTGGCAGTCCAGCCTTTCTCTTTCAGGTTTTCGCGCATATCTTCGTTGTAAAGAGAGAAATATTTGGGAATGGCAATATGCATCGGACAGCCGTCAGTACAATAAGAACAGCCGGTGCAGGCTACGGCTACCTGTCGGTTGATAATTTCTGCCGCCTTGCGTGTCAGTGCAATCTCATCAGCTGTCATTGGCTGGAACTCTTCCATATAGCTCAGATTATCCTGCATTTGCGCAAGCGTGCTCATACCCGACAAAACCATCCACACATTCTCCTGGCTTGCCGCAAAGCGAATTCCCCAGGAAGGAATTGAAAGCTCCGGATTTGCCGCTTTCAAAAGCGTCTCCGCTTCCTCAGGCAGCTTTGCCAGCGTCCCACCTTTGACCGGCTCCATGACAACGACCGGTTTTCCATGTTTTACCGCCGTTTCGTAAACAGCTCGAGACTGTATCCAGTCACTCTCCCAGTCCAGATAATTGAGCTGCATTTGCACGAATTCCATTTCCGGGTGTTCTGCCAGAATCTGGTCCAGCAGGTCAGGAGTATCGTGGAAAGAAAAACCGATATGCCGAACGAGACCGCTGCGCTTTTTTTCCGCCAGCCAGTTGAAACAGTCAAATTGCTCGTATTGTGGGTAACTTGAAGCCTTAATACCATGAAGCAGATAGTAATCAAAGTATCCCGCACCGGTTTGTTCCAGCTGTTCATTGAAAATCCGATCACGATCCTCAAAGGAATGACAGAAGTTGCTGTGCAGCTTGGTGGCCAGCGTAAAGCTTTCGCGCGGGTAGCGGTCCACTAAAGCTTCCTTCGCTGCACGCTGACTGGCGAAGCCGCAGTACATGATTGCCGTGTCAAAATACGTAAAGCCTTTGCTCATGAAAAGATCAACCATCTGCTTAACCTGCTCGAGGTCAATGCTGGCGTCATCCTCCGGATTAATTAAAGGCAGCCGCATCAAGCCGAATCCCAGTTTTTTTGTCATGGTAATTCCTCCTTAATTGTTTTCTGTGTTTCGTCGACGGATATTCATCGGAAAAACAGGAGATCAAGGCACTCTTCAAAACTTGCGATCCGTGTGTGCGCCAGAGAGGTGTCCTGCTGGATCTCTCCGCCCTCATACGCGATAACATAAGCGCCAGCAGCCAGTCCCGCCAGAATCCCCACGGGCGAGTCTTCAATTATGACGCAGTTTTCCGGTTTTGTATGGAGTAGTTTTAATGCAGTCTGATAGCCTTCGGGATCGGGCTTCTTTTTTTTCACCATATCCCCACAGAGAATCACATCAAATTGTCCGGCCAGCGAGAGGCGGTTTAACGCGGCGAGAATCAGACGAGAACTGGTGGATGTAACCAATCCGGTTTTTATGCCCCGCTGACGCAGCGCAAGCAAAAGGTTATGAACTCCCGGTTGTGCCTTCAGATTGGGACTGTTTTCATAGGTGTTGCCCTGATGAAGACGGACTTCTGCCAATTGCTCCGGGGTCACGGGTGGCTCTGCACTGTCTAATAGAGGCCGGATAACATCCAGGCTGTTAACGCCGATAAGAGCATCTTTCAGTTCATCCTTCAGACTGATGCCAAATACCGCCAGCGCTTTTTCAAGATAAGCTGCGTTGGATCGCTCCGTATCGGCAATTACACCGTCAAAATCAAAGAGAACACATCGGGCATCTGCTTGTTGTTTCATCTGTCATTCAGCCTGCGCCGCCAGAGCGTGCATTTTATCCGTGTTATCCAGATAGAGAGAACAAAACAGGGGATAGCGGGAGAAATAGAGATTGTGTGCCTGCATGTTCGGCGTGAGCAGCATGCCTGCCGGTAGAGCTTCGCGAAGGGCGGTGAAATCCTTCAACGCCCCTGCGCCAAGAGCGGCAAGCATGGCATCTCCAAAGGCGGAGCATTGCCAGTTTTCCGGGATCTGGATCGGCATGCCGCAGATATCGCAGATAATTTGCATCCAGGTGCGGTTTTTTGTTCCTCCGCCTGCCGTAATAATCCGCTTCGGAGGGAGTCCCAGTTCCCGAAACAGCATCAGATGCTGCAGGGTGGAATAGCCAACGGCTTCCAGCGCTGCCCGATTAATATGAGCACGACCGTGGCTGCCTCGCAGTCCAAAAAGCATGCCGCTAGCCTGTGGATCCTGCAGGGGGCTGCGCTCACCGTAAATATACGGCAGCATCATCAACCCATCGGAGCCACAGGGCACCTGAGCTGCCTCCCTTGCCATAATGGAATAGGCATTCTCGCCTCCCTCGGCTTCCGCTGCAAGTTCCGGTGCATAGAACAGATCCCGGACCCAGCGAGTTAAAGTACCTGCGGCATTTGTTCCGTCTCCCAGACAATGCGTGCCCGGAACAGTAAACACCTTGCTGCCGTTAAGTCTCCCATTCCCGTTTGGTGACACATGGCTGCTTACTGCCCGGTCTATACAGTAATAATAATACATAGAAGAACCATATTGGAAGAAAGCAGTCCCAGGCTCTACCAGGCCGACGCTGATAGCTTCTGCGGTTGAATCGCCGGTGCCGACAATGACTGGCGTTCCTATGGAAAGTCCGGTTTCAGAAGCTGCTTTTTCCGTGACGGTGCCGATTATTTCATTGACCGGAAGGGCTTCGGCGATCTGATCCGGTCGGCAGAAGATTGCGCACTCCTCTTCGTTGATGCTTCCGTCTTCACGATAAAGCGGCCGAAACGAGCCCTTTGCCAGAAATTGATCGATCACATATCTCCCGGTGAGCCGAGCTGCCAGAAAGGAGCTTCCTGTCAGAAACTTATATGTCCGAGCAAAAATCTCAGGCTCATGGTTACGGATCCAGAGTATTTTGGTTGCGGTATCTCCAGAACAGATCGGGTGGCCGAACAGCTTCCGTACTCGTTCTGAACCATAGTGTTCAGTCAACCATTCCGCTTCCTGGGAGGCTCGCGAGTCTATGCCATATAGAATCGCCGGACGCAAGGGTTCGCAGTTTTCGTCTACCGGCAGACAGTCCGTTCCCAGGGCACTGGCACCGACACAGGCTATTTCCGATGGATCCACGCCGCTCTGCGCCAGAAGAGAACGGCTGAGCGTACAAAAATCCGACCACCAAACCAAGAGAGCGTCATGTTCGAAATAACCAGGCTTTGGATTGTCCATGGAATGGGGGACAGAGGTATCGGCAACAAGATGATATTGTTGATCCAGCAAAATGCCGCGGGAACTGAAGGTGCCAATATCAATTCCAAGATAATAATTCTTTTTCACTTGTTCCACCTTCGTTCAGAGTTCAGCGCGGATTTCCCTTACAGTTTGCATGAAACTCACTACCTTTTCCTTTTCAACACGACCGTCAGGGCCTTTGAAAGCGGTTCCCATGCACACGGCGTCGCAGCGCTTCAACTTTTTATAAACGTTTTGATGATTACATCCGGTGTTGCAGAAAACGGGAACTCCGCTCCCGCGTGCAATTTCGTGAATCGAAGCAAGAAGATCATCGTCCGGTTCGCTGCCGGCTGCCGATCCGGAGACACAAAGCCCATCGGCAAATCCGCCATACAGTATGGATTTGGCAACGATTCGCAGATCTCGCTGTGCAAGATAGGCGTCCGCTTCCGGATTGACTTTATAAAGCAGTTTCATGTCTGGGATTCCCAGAGCCTGACGATGCCGTGCGGCCTCACCGCTGCTTGCGGAGAACAGGCCGTATTCCCCGGTATAAGCACCTGAAAAACTGTTTCGTGCAAAACTCGCTCCGGTTGCAGCAGCCAGATCTATGGTTGCGATAGGGTTCTTCACTACGTTTACGCCAAATGGGCGGTCGATCATCGGCCGAAGATTTCCAATAATGTACGCCATAGCGGAAATCATAGCGATGTCAGGTACGCACTGATAAGGTCTGCTGAACTCATTGGCAAAAAGAATGCCGTCGGCGCCACCCGCCTGCAGGGCTTCCAGATCTGCGCGAGCGTGTGCCAGCACTGTCTCCAGGCTGCCGCAGAAACCGGGGTCGCCCGGCATGGCGTCAAGATGAAGCAATGCGATAATAGGCTTTTCAACCCTGAACAATTGCTGTGTCCACATGATAAATTCCTCCCGCTCAACAATAGCCTTCTATTGTATCTATTTGTATTACGTCAAAAAGATACTATAGAACAATACAAATGTCAATACTTATATGATACAAAACCTCCCGGCTTTGAATAAAATCTTCAGAGCCGGGAGGTTTTTAATGGAAATATACGGGGAGATCAGATGATGATTTCAAATTTGTCCGCAACACAGCGCTGGATACTGATATAGCGGCAAGTATTGGCGGCGTCCTGCACAACGCTGCTGATTTTC
>JAFSLL010000176.1 GCA_017448455.1 Oscillospiraceae bacterium
ACGCACTGTTTGTGGAAGAGCCGCTCAGGCGTCAGGGTCTGGGCACGTATTTTATGCAGGAAGTGGAAAAACTGGCAAAGGAAAACGGCGCTTCCATGATTTTGACAAATGCGGGCGACTGGAACGTCGATTTCTTCAAAAAGAGCGGCTATCTGCTCAGAGGCGAGCACAAGGACGTGCCGAAAGGCCAC
Source organism: Oscillospiraceae bacterium (assembly GCA_017448455.1). GTDB lineage: Bacteria > Bacillota > Clostridia > Oscillospirales > Oscillospiraceae > Limivicinus. The sequence continues at coordinate 192 of JAFSLL010000176.1, forward strand.
GATTGCTATGAACTCTACAAAATGATTTGAAACGTTGGAAACGGCAGCAAGAATTAGTACAAGCATCTTGAAATTGTCCTCTGTTCTGGTATAATAACAGCACTATTATCCATAGCAATTCCACTCCACTGTTATCAACGCTGATAACAGAATGATAACAGGAGTGGTGATGAGCTCGGAATTCATTCCCCATTATTTGGGTATAAGAACGCGACGGGGCTGCCAAAAAGGCAGCCCCGATTTTCATGTTTTTCAAGTGGCAGATAAGTCCACTGATGGAAGCGAATCATTCGCTTCCTTTTTCGTCTTCTTCTGTCCCCTCTTCATCCGGATCTTCCAGATCCTCCGGAAGGACAGAGATCAGATCTTCCTTACTGGGATTTTCCATCGCCGCGACACGGTTTGCCTGGCGGACAACCATGTCCTCGAAGCAGTTTCTCACATCGCGGCCGTTGCCGAAATTCTCGTTGCGCTCTTCATAGAGCTCCGTAAACAGCTTCAATGCTGTCTCTTCCGCTTCCGGAGTCAGCGTATAGCTGTTCTTGCGGCATTGCATGCGGAAGATTTCCATCAGCTGTTCCCCGTTGTAGTCCGGGAAATAGAAATAGCGGTTAAAGCGGCTTTCCAGCCCGGGGTTGGAGGTGATGAAGCCCTGCATGGGCCCGGTGTATCCGGCAACGATCACGACGAGGTCGTCCCGGTGGTCCTCCATCGCTTTCAGCAGCGTCTCAATGGCTTCGCGCCCGAAGTCATTTTCTCCGCCGGACGAAAGGGAATACGCTTCATCAATGAAGAGGACGCCGCCAAGCGCGGACTGGATCACTTCCTGTGTTTTCAGCGCGGTCTGTCCCACATAGCCCGCGACCAGCCCGGAGCGGTCAACTTCAACCAACTGTCCCTTGCTGAGAACGCCAATCGCGGCATAGAGGCCGGAGATCAGGCGGGCAACCGTCGTTTTGCCGGTACCGGGATTGCCAAGGAACACCATATGAAAGCTCATCGGCGGAACCGGCAGATCATTCTCCTGGCGCAGTTTGCGAACCTTGACTAGGTTCATCAGGTTCTTGACTTCCTTCTTGACAATTTCCAGTCCGACCAGGCTGTCCAGTTGTTCCATCAGCTCATCAAAATTCGGCTTCTCCACCGACTTCTCTTCCGAAGCCTTGGCGACAGTTCCGCCGCCGGACGTCTGAACCTGATCTTTGTGCTTCTCGACAAAGCTCGGTTCCCCGCTGGTGACAAAGTCCAGCGGGTTGAGGCCTTCTTTGCTCTTCCTTACGCCGGTTGTGTCGCAGATGGCCGTCAGGCGGTCTGTACACTCGGTGATGTATTCCGCTTCCCCGTAGTTGACCTCGTCATCTACAGCGGAGAGGTAGAGCAGAATATTGGTCAGCATGCGTATGAAGGTCCGCGATGTTGTAGTCCCGTGCTTGGCGTCGCTTTCCGCCAGATTCCAGAAAAACACCGGTGGCATAAAAACATCTTCTTCACAGATGGAACTGGTCAGATTCCAGAGCAGCCATTTCGGCTGCGGTCTTCCGCGGGAATAGATCTGGTTTGCCATCTGAACATGGCGTTCTCCGATCTTCCCCGCTCTGCTCCAAAGCGACAGAGCGCATTTGGTCATAAATTCGTCCAATTCCGGCGCAAGACCGGAACTGCCAATCCTGTAAAACGCATCGGTGTTGGCAAGATAAATCTTATGAAATTCCTCCGGGCTCCGGCTCCATGTAGTGGGCATAATGCAGCTGCCTCCGTTTTCTGTCGTAAATCATGCACATTATAGAGCAGACGGCGTGTCCCGTCAAGAAAGGAACTTGAAAAGAAGCGCAAAATATGCCATAATGAGCAGGATGAAGGGAGCGATGTCAGATGGCAAGATTTTTTATGGCAGGAACCAATCTGCTCGGCAGTCCGACCGCGATCATCCGCGGACGGGACGCGGAACATATTCGGGTTCTCCGCATTCGGCCCGGTGAGGATGTCACAATCTGCGACACCCAGGGTACCGATTACAAATGCCGCCTTGTCCGTGCGGACAAGGAAGAAGCGGAACTGGAAGTTGTGGAAGTCGTTCCCTGCAAAGGCGAACCGAATATCGATGTCACGGTGCTCTGCGGACTGCCCAAAGGCGACCGTGTGGATTATATCATCCAGAAATGCGTAGAGGCCGGCGTCCACGATGTTGTATTCTTTCAGTCCGCTCGCTGTGTCGCGAAACCGGATGACCCCTACAAAAAGCTGGAACGCTGGAACCGGATCAGCGAAGAGGCTGCCAAGCAGTCCGGCCGCGGCATTATCCCCAAGGTCTCCTGGGCAGAGGATTACGGTGAAGTCCTGAACACCGCCGTCCATACGGACCTGCCTCTGTTTATGTATGAAACCGGCGAGCGCGAGCCGTTGAACAGTGTTCTGGACGCGAACAGGGGCTTCCGCAGTGCGGCAGTGATCACCGGGCCGGAAGGCGGTTTTGAGAAATTCGAAGCGGACCTTGCGCGAATTGCGGGGCTTCACATCTGCTCCATGGGTGAGCGGATTCTTCGATGTGAAACCGCCCCCGTTGTCGCGCTGACGGCGCTGATGTACGCCAGCGGCAACCTTTCCTGAGTCTTTACAACTGAACCAACGTTAAAACCGCAGGCGATCAGCGCCTGCGGTTTCTGTTCAGGATGGTTTCTGCAACGGGAGACAGTCCGAGATAGTGCAGCATCATGATGATCCGCCGGTTCCTGCTCTCCTGCTGAAAGCTCCCGCACTGTCTGAGGTGCGGGATTTTCTCATGCACCCAGGCACGCATCAGCCAGAGTACGTCTTTCTTTTCCGGCGAGTCCATCGCCTGTACCCGGTTCATTGCGTCCAGAAGCACGTGGTTAATGACGAGGAACTCATAGTCATCCCTCGCATTTGGGAGAAAGTCTTCTTCCAGGTGCTCCAGCACGGTCAGAATATCCAGATTCTTCCGTGCGTTGCTGTTGTTCATGGTCGATGGGTATCCGCGTCTGTAATGGTAAAACGTCTCCGGAATATAGCCGCAGTGTTCTGCCCGGATCAGCGCTCTCGCGGAAAACTCCGCGTCCTCGTACCAGATTCCCTCTGGAAAACGGATCTCTTCGATCAGGCTGTGGCAAAACAGCTTATTGCTGGATGAGCCAACCGCCGCCATCAGGCGGTCTTCCCGGTAAAGACGTTCCTTCTCTGTCTTTCCGTCCGGAAAATGCGCCTGCGCGTCACAGATCACCAGGTCGCAGTGCTCCTCTTCCGCCTTTTGAATCATCCGGGCGTACATCTCCGGGTCAATCCAGTCGTCACTGTCGATGAAGCCGACGAACTCCCCTTTTGCCCGCTCCAGACCGATGTTTCTGGCTCTCCCCTGCCCGCCGTTTTCCACCGTGACAACCTGAAAACGGTCCGGATCAGAGTTTACATAACATTGAAGGATTTCCTCTGTCGCATCTGTGGAACCGTCATTGACCACGATCAGTTCCAGATCTGAAACGGTCTGTGAAAGGATGGAATCCACACATTCCCGGATTGTTTTTTCCGCATTGTAGGCCGGGACAATCACACTAAGCTTCATTCGGTTTCACCTCCGTCGCATAATAGATCAAAGCCAGAACCAGTGACAGCCAGATGGACACATTCGGTCGGCGAAGGGTTGCGCCGGAGAAGTGCGCCAGGCCCAGAATCAGAATCAAGGTCAGAAGCAGGGCGAAGTTCTCCAGCTTCAGGCTGCCGGTACAATCTCTCCGTAGCCGTTTTCCGATCCGCCAGAGGAAATACAGGACAAAACCGACATAAAGCACGAAACCGAGATATCCGTAATAATAAAAGATTGCGTGCCAGTCATTTTCCAGATCATAGATTCCGTCGTATCCCATCTGGGAGACTTCAAAGCCGACGATCTTCGTGAGGAGGTCACTGTCCTGAAAAACCATGTCCGCGTACTGCCGCTCCATCACGCGGGAGTCAATCAGCTTTGCGACGTCGGTAGTCATTTTGTACTGCATCAGCACGCGGTCCATGCCGAAACGGTCGATCAGATCCGGCTTCACGCCGAGGTATCGCCAGTAATAGAAGACGAACACTTCCTTCACCGCCGGGTTATCGAAACGCTCCTGCGGACTCATATCCGTAATGTCAATCCCCTGCTCCAGCAGGGTTGCCTCAATTTCACCCTGCGCACCGCGGGCAGATTCCTGCTGGCTCGCTTCGACCCGGTAACGCGGTGTCCAGGGATAGACTGCGGCTGAAAACACGCAGCAAAGCACCAGGATGAGCAGCATTCTGCGATTCAGCCGCTTTTTCAGAAGGAAGCTTTCAATGAGCATCCAGACACCATAACCAAGAAAGATCACAAAGATGGAAAAGTAGCAGCCTTTCGTTCCGTTGGACAGAAACACGACCGTAACCGTTACGGCTGTCAGGAAGAGAACCCAGAGCTTATCCGAGCGAATCGCCAGATACACACTCAGTGCGGCAAAGATGACCAGGTTGGTGCTGTTCGCGTTCCGATTCACGTCAATCACCCAGCCGCTGTAACCCATGCCCACGCCATAGGTGACATTGCCCGTATTGGTAATCCTGGAGATCACCAGAAAAAGAACCGTCAGAGCCGCCGCGATCCCGAAACCGGACAGGGCCGCTTCTTTGGTGTGTTCTTCCCGGATCGTCATGAGAAAACAGACAGCAAAAACCGGCATCTGCACAACGCTCGCCATATAGCGGATATCGAAAACCGGGCTCAGATATCCGTTTCGCAGACAATTGAGCGCATGCAGCAGGCAGAAGCTGCCCGTAAGCGTCAGGAAGAGCAGCAGCTTTTTCTTCTCCGGATTGCGAAACAGCACGTAGCAGGGCAGCGCCAGCAGCAGAAGCAGGCGGATGATCCCCGCCGGCGTCACCCGGTCGTTCCGTGTCCAATATGCCAAAACATCCAGACAGGGCTGGACAGCGAACAGGAAAGCCAGCCATCTGTCATTTTTGTCAATTTTCATCCTGTCTGCCATCTCTGTTCTCCCCGCGAAACCGGTTTTTCAAACTCTCTCCAACAAAATATCACATTGTACAGGTAAATACAATCTTTTCTTCCCTCTCAGAAGTTTTCAGTGACAGTCTCTCCGTCTTGTGCTACAATACCCTCCGAAAAAGCCCGTCTCTCAGGCTTTGATTCATATTATTTCTGAAAAAGAGGAACTGTTTTATGGGACAGATTATTCGCGCCGTTGCCGCTGAAGAACAAATCAAGATCGCCGTTATTGCTGCCGCCGACGCAGTGGAAGAGGCCCGACAGATTCACGGTCTGAGCCCGACGGCATCCGCCGCGCTCGGCAGAACACTGCTCGGGGCATCTCTTCTCGGAAACGCCATGAAAAGCGAAGGAGAAAGTGTAACTCTCCGTCTCAACGGCGGCGGTCCGGTCGGCAGCGTTGTCGCGGTTTCCGATAATGAAGGATATGTCCGGGGCTATGTTGACCAGCCCCGCGCCGATCTCCCCACCAGGGCAGACGGCAAGCTGGATGTCGGTGGGCTGATCGGAAAAAACGGCACGTTTACCGTCAGCCGTGATCTCGGCCTGCGGGAGCCGTATATCGGAAGCGTGGAGCTGGTCTCCGGAGAAGTCGCCGAAGATCTGGCCGCCTATCTGCTGGAGAGTGAGCAGATCGCCTCCGCCTGCGGTCTCGGTGTCCTTGTCGGCACTGACAAAAGCATTCTCGCTGCCGGCGGATTCCTTGTTCAGCTGCTGCCGGGGGCACCGGAAGAACTGGTACAGCAGCTGGAAGACAACATCTTCCTGATGGATCAGCTGACAACGATCCTGCATGAGGACGGCCCGGAAGAAGTGCTGAACCAGGTGCTGAAAGGGCTTGAGCCCCGGATTCTGTCCCGTGAGCAGATGGGATACCGGTGCAGCTGCAGCTGGGAACGGCTCGCCGGCGCACTGAAGACAATCGGTCCGGAGGCTCTGCGCGACCTGGCCCAGTCAGAAAACGCGGCGGAAATCCGCTGTCAGTTCTGCGGAAAGCAGTACCTGTTTCCCTCTTCCGAACTTCTCTCTTTCATCGAGGCCGCTGACGATTCTCAGGAAAGCGCAAAAAATGATTGACATTCCGCTTCTGATATGCTATGATATCTAAGCTCTCAGGAGCGAAATATCGCGGGGTAGAGCAGCTGGTAGCTCGTCGGGCTCATAACCCGGAGGTCGTTGGTTCAAATCCTTCCCCCGCAACCACATTGGTACACAGGCTATGATACAATAGCCTGTGTACTTTTTTGCGTATCTGGTTTGGGAAGTCCTTGATACAAGCGGAAAGCGAGACTGGTGGGTGCACTTTTGCATTTTCCAGTCTCGCTTTTTCTTTTTTTTACTTGAAATTACTGGTTTTTCGGATTCAAAGATTTGCACCCACCCCCTATACTTTTTGGCGTTTCTCAAGATACGCCAAAAGGTTTACAAATAATTATTTCTGTGCCTCCTGCTGAAATCAGCCATCAATTATCCCATTTAGGCTTTATTTCTTCACGCAACATTGCGCTAAGTAGTCTAAAAAAGCAATTTTGTGTAACTGCGACCGAGTTCCCATCTGTTTTTTATGGTAATTTAGTAAAAATTTTTAACCCCCCCGGGGGCTTACGCATCAGCGTTCAATCTGTTATTCTTTTTCCAGATCAGATGCTTGAGTGGCTGCCTGGATTTCCCTCAATCTGGATATCAGCACATCTCTGCGATATCAGTGGCAGCAAAAACCTCTCTGCTACTCTGACACACTCATATGGGGCGGGATTGCTACCAGCATATGGATATGATCCGGGCAACATTCCGCCTCCAGTATCTCCACTCCTTTTCTCTCACTCAGCTCTCGTAAGATTTTTCCTACATCCGCCTTGATCTTCCCA
>JAFSLL010000177.1 GCA_017448455.1 Oscillospiraceae bacterium
GATCAGCGTGGGCAACAATTCCTTCGGGCACCCGACCGGGGAAGTGCTCGAGCGGCTGGAGGCTTATGGAAGCCGGGTTTACCGAACCGATCTGAACGGGACAGTCGAACTGCGGATCGGATCAGCCTGAATACTATATCGGTGCGATCCTGCTGTTTGCCTGCGGCGATGTGTGCCCCAAGGATAACGCCGGAGAAGTTGCGGCGGTCTGGCTGGAAAGCGTTGTCAGGGATCCTGGGGAAACGCCAATTCTCTCTCATCTCCATACTGATCTCGGCAACGGGCTTCTCTATCTTGACACCCACCTGCTTTTCTATTATACTTCCAATGCTTGCCGCCGGGCAGCAAAACGCCAGTAACCATGTCATTAGGCCTTTGAAGACATGGATACCGGCGATTATTTTTTTGGAGGTCTGTTATGGAATGGATGATGCTTCTGCTTGCAGCACTGTTTGAAGTTACATGGGCGGTAACGATGAAAATGTCAGAAGGCTTTACAAGGCTGATACCCGGTATCATCACGGCTGTAGGCTATATAGCCAGCGCTCTCTTCCTCTCGCTTGCATTGAAAAAACTCCCGCTCGGAACGGCCTATGCCATGTGGACGGGTTTCGGCATTGTCGGAACATCTGTACTCGGCATGGTGCTGTTTCATGAAAACCTGTCTGTACCGCAGATTATTTGCGTTGTATTGATTGTCGGCGGGATCGTCGGCCTGAAGGTGCTGAGCTGATTCACTGATCGAGAATTCGAGCCAGAATTCTGTTGATTTCTTCCAGAAACCCCGTGACCTGGGGAGTGAGCTCCTTGTTCCGGTGAAGAACAGACTGTATCATTTGCTGATGTTGCCAGTCAGAGATTGTCAGGCAGCTTACCGTCTTGCTGTCTTCGGCAGCCTTCACGGCGTAATGTGGAAGTACCGCGGCAAATTTTTCTCTTTCAACGATATGGATGGCCGCCTGCGGGCTCTGAAGCCGGAATACCGGTCTGCAATCCAGGTGCTGCCGCGCCAGTTCCAGTTCAAACTGACCACTGTATGGAGCATTGGTTTCCATCAGAACAAGATTCAGGCGCGTCAGCTCTGCCACACAAATTGACTTTTTCCCCGCAGTCGGCATAGACGGATTCACAACCGCGATGATTGGCGTATGGTATTCTTTCCAAACCACCCACTCTGCCGGTGAAAGGGGATCCGTGATCAGGCAGGCCGTGTCCAGATCTCCCTTGCGGAGGCGTTCCAACAACTTCTCTGTTGTATCAAGTACGATCTCAAGCTGTACCAGAGGAAAACGACGGTGGAAAGCCAGAAAGGCATCTTCCGGATGCAGTTCTGAAATGGAATCGGTCAAACCTGCGCGCACAGTCCCGCGCAGAGAGTCTTCTGATCGGGTGAGATTATCAATTTTCGACGCAGCAGAGCATATTTCCTGCGCATAGGGAAGCAGCTCCTCACCAAACTGGGTCAGGCTGGTCCGCCGGCCGATGCGGTTAAATAGCTGCGCTCCGATTTCATCCTCGAGCTGTGCGATCTGCGCGCTGACATTTGACTGGGAATAGCCCAGCTCCTTTGCCGCGTGCGTGAAATTACAGGTCGACGCAAGGGGCTGCGGACATTTTCTTGGACCATAAGCCAATCAAATGCCTTCAAGCTGCTATCAAGCCGAGCCTTCTTCGGTATTGAAGAGGACTCATTCCTCCAAGTGAGAGCATGATTCTCTTTTCTGAGTACCAATGTAAATATTCATCGAGGATTGTTATGAATTCCTCAATAGTAACATTCTTCGATGTCCTTCATGGACTGATCGGTCTCCGGGCTGTCGAACAGCTGGAAGGCATGGATCATTTTATCGTAGACTTTCAGCGTGTTGGGTACTTCGGCCTGATCTAGCCGGGCATGCATATCTAGCGCATCCGGATACCGTGACAGTCAGCGTCAGCAATACAGGCGCACGCAGCGGTGATGAAGTTGTACAGGTTTACGCCGGTTAAGAAAACAGTGCCATCGATCTGCCGCTGCGTCAGCTCTGCGGGTTCAAGAGAGTCAGTCTTGCAGTTGGTGAGGAAAAGACCGTAGAGATTACGATCCCGATGGAAAAATTGAAATGGTATAATCCCGTTCACCGCACCTGGGAACTCGAAAATATGACTTACAGGATCTATGCGGGAAGCAGCGAGGCGCTGGCCGATCTGAAGGCGACGGAGATCGCACTCTGATCGAGACTGCCACTCGTAAGAAAAGCATGGGATGATCCGGCATGACCGCCGCATGTTTCATGGATTTTACGGTCTGAAACCGTCAGCAATACGGTTATGCCGGATTTTCAGCATCGATTCTTCGACAAATAACGAATCGCCGGAAAGCCCCACTTTACGGGCTTTCCGGCGATTCGCTACTTGTAATAATCATAAAACGCACTTTCACAGACAAAAGTTTTCTCTGAAAATGCAGAAACAGACTGTGCTTTTACCCGGGGGTAAGAAAAACGAGAAAGTAAAAAATGAGTGAGACAAAACCGGTTGACATAATACGACGGCAGGCCAAGTGAAGCTGGTTCACAGCTCGCTCGGCCTGCCGTTATCTGATTACTGAGGGCTCGGGGTGCCGGCCTCAGATCGATACTTGAGGTATTCCGTAAAGCGCTTAACCACGATAGATGGTTTCTTCCGATAGGGAAGTGCAAGTGCGATTTCTCTGTAATAGGGTTCGGTAAAGCTCCGGATCTCCACATCATACGGAATACGCTGTAAGATCAGGCGGGGGAGAATCCCGATTCCAAGTCCGCACTCCACCATAGACAGAATCGCGTAATCGTCCCAGGTAGTGAAACAGACAGACGGCTTCAGCCCATGCAGCTCAAGGAACTCAGATACTTCTGTTTTGCCGCCGTGCTCCAGAAGCATGAAAGGCTGACCGTTCAGTTCGACCGGTGGAATGCGGTCAAGCGCGGCAAGCGGATGCTTTTTGGGGAGAACAAGCACCAATTCATCCTGAAGAAGAGATATGGTTTCAAATTCATTACGTGTCGGCAGCCGCAGAAAACCACATTCCACCCGGCCTTCCGAGATCCAGTTTTCAATCTCGGAATAGTCACCAAGCAGCAGCTCATATTGGATACCGGGAAAATCCCGTTGAAAAGCCTGAATGACTCTCGGCATCCAGTGTGTTGCCACACTGGAGAACACACCAATCCGGATCAGGCCCTGCTGCAGGCCGTTCAGTTCAGCTATTCGTTCCTGCAGGATGCGATAGTCATTTACCAGAGACTGCGCATATGGCAGCAGCGCCGTTCCTTCAGCGGTGAGGAGGACGCCGCCGCGGTTCCTTTCAAGCAGACTGACATGCCATTCCTGTTCAAGATCAGCGATCATTTTGCTTACGGAGTACTGTGTGTAGCCCAGCGCCTCTGCGGCTTTTGTAAAGCTGCCGCACTCTACGGTTTTCAGCAGAGCCAAGTATTTTTGAAGATTACTGTCCATTTTACATTCCTTTTTGCGATGCTTAAGATGAATTAAATTCGCTTTTTTTATCTTATCAGAACAGGTAAAATAAAGCAAGACGTGTGTGAAGGAATGGGTGATCATGAGGAGAGATTTGCTGAAATACATTCTGGGCCTGCTTCTGTTCGGGTCCAATGGGGTTGTCGCCAGTTTTATCCATCTGCAGAGCCAGGAGATTGTGTTGCTGCGTTCTATTCTCGGTGGCGTATTTTTGCTTGGCCTGTTTTTCCTTACCGGAGGGCGATTTACCATACGGCAGCATAAAAAGGATGCGCTGTTTGTTGTGCTCTCCGGAGCAGCCATGGCGGCAGACTGGCTCCTGCTGTTTGAGGCATATGCGCGAATCGGCGTCAGTCTTGGCATGATCATCAACTATTGCGGTCCGATTATCGTCATTATTTGCTCGGCGTTTCTTTTTTCTGAAAAGATCACGGTGAAAACGCTTCTCGCCCTTTCGGCAGCACTGATTGGCGCAGTTCTGATCAGCTGGCAGGGCGTCCAAAGCGGTATTGACAGGTTTGGGCTGCTGCTGGCGAGTCTGTCGGCCTTCGCCTATGCAGCGATGGTGATCCTGAATAAGATGTCAAAAAACATAACAGGCATGCAGAATGCGACGATCCAGCTTACTGTCACCTGTGTTGTGGTTTTCCTGTATGTATGCGTCAGAAACGGATTGCATATTACCATCCCCTCCGAAAGCATTGTTCCGGTTTTATGGATTGGAATCATCAATACGGGCTTGGGCTGCTTTCTGTATTTCTCATCGATCAGCTCCCTGCCCGCGCAGACGGTGAGCGTCTGCGGCTATCTGGAACCTTTGTCTGCTGTGCTGTTTTCGGTTCTGATTCTGCATGAAACCATGCTGCCGCTGCAGATCCTCGGGGCAGTACTGATTCTAAGCGGAACCATGATTCTGAACACAAAACAGAAACGCCAGACAACCGGAAGAATGACACGTCAAAAGAGAAATCATTGTGATATACTCCACCTGCACGTGAGATAAGAAGGGGATAGATAAACGAGATGTTTGACATGGTAAGAGCTCATGAAAAAAAGAAATTCCATTACGCCTGGCTTGTCTGTGCCGGCTGTGCTGTGCTGCTGTTCTGCACAAGCGGCCTGACGGTGAATGCCTTTACCATTTACCAGCCGTATATTCTGCGGCAAGGCGGTCTTACAAATGCGCAGTCGTCTCTGCTGATTACCTTGCGCAATCTGTTTTCTTTCCTCGGCATGCTGCTGACCGGATGGTACTATCGGAAGCTGTCACTGAGAACCGGGATGCTGATTTCCGGACTGATGGTAGCAGCCAGCTTCTTCGTCTATGGGCTGGCCCGTTCATATCCCGTGTACCTGCTTGCAGCGACCATAACTGGGATCGGATACGGGTTTGGTACCATGATCCCTGTAGCGATTGTGCTGGAGCATTGGTTTTTAAAAGAACGTACTCTGGCGATCGGTATATGCTCCGCCGTAACAGGACTGTCAACACTTGGGATCCCTCTGCTGCTGACGAATCTGATTGAGAAGGAAGGCCTTTCCTGGACTTTTACTGCGGAGGGAATTGCCGTTGCTCTTCTGGCGGGTATCAGTTTTCTGCTTGTTCGGGACAGACCGGATAGCATCGGGATGAAGCCATATGGCGCGGAGGAGGAACATGCGGAAGAGGAAAAGCGTATTTACCATTCTGCCGGGCTGAACAGACGGGACTGGATTTTAATCGTTCCTATGCTGCTTCTGCTGGGTGGCTTTACCAGTGTGGGTTACAGTCATCTGACGGTTCATCTGAACGCACTGGGGTATAAACCTGGAACGATTGCTGCCGCGATCATGGTTTCCGGGATTGCGATCATGGCAGGAAAGACGGGATACGGAATTGTTGCGGATCACGTCGGAGATTACCGGACAAACTGGATCTTCAGTGTAATTCTGCTGGCCGGTCTTTTGCTTTGCTGTATTCCGGGAATCTCTCTGCCGCGGCTTTTTTCCGCTATGTGCCTGTACAGCTTTGGCCTTGGCCTCACAACGGTCGGGCTTACTGCCTGGGTCGGTGACTGGAGCAGTGAAGACCGGTACGACGCAAATACCCGTCGATTTCAGATGGGCTATTCCGGCGGTGCGCTGGTTTTTTCTGCACTGCCCGGTATACTGGCAGATCAGGCCGGTGGTTCCTATATCCCGGCATACGTGTTTTTCCTGATCAGTGCGATGATTGTTGTTGGGATTGTGCAGTACATATACCGGCGGAAATGAACAGAAAGCAGGTGATTGCGCCAAGTCTGCCCGAAATTGGGAGAAGTTAGCGAATACTCCGCACATCTCGTGAACAGTTATTTGATATACTGGAGATTATTTCTGATGCACCTGACGGGCTCATTTCGGTACGAGACAGAGACGTAAGTCAGACACCGGTAATCTGCAGGGCATCGTAACCGGATTCTCCGGTTCGAATACGGACAACGTCCTCTACATCATAGACAAAGATTTTACCATCTCCGATTTCTCCGGTATGCAGCGCCGCATTCGCCGCTGCTACGACAAGCTCCGGATCCACTTTTGACACAACGATGTCAACCTGAAGCTTTGGAATCAGATGCATACTCATCTCAATTCCACGATATTGACCGGCTTTCCCTTTCTGCGTACCACAGCCCATGACGTTCGTGACCGTCATACCGGTCACACCGATGGAGGCCATCGTATCGCGCAGGGTTCCAAAACGTTCCTCATCACACAGAATCCGGACAAGGGTATAGCGTTTTTTGCCGAGAGGCGTCTCTTTCAGACCAGAGGAAAGCGCAAGCGGGAACGGCATCAGTCCACTTGTGTCAACCGGACCGTCGGAGTGAACACCAAGTGTGGATTCAATGGGGAGAAAGTCGGCATAGGCACTGGTAAGCCCATGCTCCGTCACGTCCAGTCCCTCAATTTCTTCCTCTGTACTTACGCGCAGACCGACCGTTGCCCTGATCATCCGGAAGACCAGAATCATACACAGCACTGTATACGCTCCCACTGTCAGCACACCGAGACACTGCACGCCCAGCTGACGAAAACCGCCGCCGTAAAAAAGGCCCTTTGTTCCGTAAGTCTCATTGCAGGCAAAGATCCCGACAGCAACCGTTCCCCAGATTCCGTTGACGCAGTGTACCGCCACAGCGCCGACGGGGTCATCCACATGGAAGCGGATATCCAGTATTTCCACAGCCAGGTCCACAAGAATTCCGGAAACGATGCCGATCGCAAAAGCACCCAGTGCATCCACACTTGCACAGCCCGCTGTGATGGCAACCAACCCCGCAAGAGACGCGTTCAGACACATGGAGACATCCGGCTTTCCGTTCTTCTTCCAGGTAAAAAGCATACAGGTCACGGTTGCCACGGCGGGTGCAATGGTCGTCGTACCGAAGATTCTTGCCATCTCCTTCACGTCCGCTGCAGCCGCGCCGTTGAAACCGTACCAGGCAAACCATAAGATGAAGCAACCCAGCGCTCCAAGGGTAACAGAGTGTCCGGGAATGGCGTTTGAAGTGGTGTGCCCATCGGGGGCCTTCGTATACTTTCCGATCCGGGGTCCGAGGATGATGGCGCCAGCCAGAGCGGACAGCCCGCCAACCATATGGATGACACAGGAACCCGCAAAATCTATGAACTGAAGGCGGCTGAGCCAGCCTCCGCCCCATACCCATCCGGCCTCAATGGGATATATGATGAGGCTGATAATTGCGGAATACAGACAGTATGCGGAAAATTTCGTACGCTCCGCCATCGCACCGGAAACAATGGTGGCGGCTGTTGCACAGAAGACCAATTGGAACACAAAAGAAGACCAGTCAAAGCCTTCAAAATCCCGAAACATGCCCCATTCCGGCTTTCCGATGAGTCCAAGGGGGCCATGCTCGCCCATCATCAGACCGTAACCGATCAAGATAAAGACAACGGTCCCGATACAAAAGTCCATCAGGTTTTTCATGATGATGTTTCCGGCGTTTTTTGCGCGGGTAAATCCTGTTTCTACCATGGCAAAGCCGCACTGCATGAAGAAAACCAAAATTGCACCGACCAGGAACCATACGGACATATCCATCTTATAGCCTCCTTCAAGAACGGTGATATAACCGTCCAAATATGCAAGAGATTATATGTGATGGGCAAGAGCTTGTCTAATATCCGAATAATATGAAATCGGGGATGTAAAATATATCAAAATGAAGACTTTTGATACGATTGATACGGCAAATGTGTATTGCTTCCAGTCTATCTTTCTTTCCTTTCTCAGATGCGTTGTCCTTGTGATAAGGAGGGGAATGTGCTATAATTTTTGACGATATGAAAATAGAGAGGAGTAATACAGCGCCCTGACAAACTGTGATCGTTGCGTTAGCCTCAGGTATCTTTTAAGGAGCATGATTATCTGTCTCCTTGTCTTTGATACGATCCGATGCACATGTTTAGGATAAGTCCTGAGCTCTCATGCAAAAGCGAGCTGATTTGTCGTGATCACAGAAACTCTGACTTGGTATGATGGCATTGCTCCTGTTAAGGAAACGATTATAGAAATGCCGGAAAAAACTGTCAGGTGACAGAGAAGAGAATTACACTTAAAAAACGGGGAAAGGGTGTTATACATGTTCGTCCTGATTGTTCTGTGTCTGGTCCTGGCTGCGCTGTTTCTGATGCAGGAAAGCCGGGAATACTATGTGCCGGCTGTTGTGCTGAAGGGGCTAGCGTCGCTATGCTTCGTGATCCTCGGCATAATCTGCAGCCCGGGATCACATCTGGCAAAGCTGGTCATTGCCGGCTTGGTCCTCGGCTGCATAGCCGATGTGCTCCTGAATCTGCGCTGGGTTTTTCAGGCGAAAGGTCAATTGATCTTTC
Organism: Oscillospiraceae bacterium; assembly: GCA_017448455.1. Classification (GTDB taxonomy): domain Bacteria; phylum Bacillota; class Clostridia; order Oscillospirales; family Oscillospiraceae; genus Limivicinus. The sequence goes on from JAFSLL010000177.1 coordinate 8,377, forward strand.
TGGTGGGAATCCTCGTCTTTTTGAGCGGGCACATTCTGTATCTGGCGGCCGTTTTGCCGCTCTCCGCCAGACCGGCCGTATGTATTGCCGTCGGCATTGTGCTCACGGCGCTGCTGATGATCTGGATCTTTAAGCAGATTACCGCAAAAAAGGCCTTCAAGATTTTCGGCGTGTTTTATATAGGGGCCATCATGCTGCTCAACTGCGTTGCCATCGGGAATCTGCTTTCCGCGCCTTCTGCCTTCAATGGACTTTTTGCGGCAGGTGCTGTGTTCTTTCTGGTAAGTGATATCGTTCTGATTCTGAACACTTTTGGCTCAGAGACGAAACAGAGTCTGCGTGTGACGAACATTGGGCTTTATTACATCGGACAGCTGCTGATTGCGCTGAGTCTGCAATTTGTTGGATAATCATGGCGACGGGCCATGTTATGATGTAAAAAATGCAAGCTGCGTTTTATGACAAACGCGGCTTGCTGTTTTTTAATTAGATCTGATGGCGGCGGCCTGCACCAGTTTCAGTTCCTCCAGAGAGATGCAGTTTTTGATTGTTCCCGCCTTTACCCGGTCAATGCATTCCTGAAGGTCAATCCACAGGACGCCTTCGACTTCTTCCTCTTGAAGGACAAACGCATCCTCTTCAACATCAGCCCAGAGAAGAAGGACTTTCGTGTACTGCCGGTCATGATAGGGGATTCCGAAAAACACATCATCCCAGAAAATCGTCATGTCTCCACAGTAAATCAGGTCGGACTCCTTTGCGGTGATTCCCAGTTCCTCTTTCAACTCTCTCACAGCAGATGGATAGTAGTCCTGCCCGGCAGGAATATGCCCTGCGCTGGAAATGTCATAACATCCCGGAAATGACTTTGTCATTGCCCGCTTCTGAAGCAATACCTGAATCCTTCCATTTCGCCTGCGGACTAACCAGAGATGAGATGTCCGGTGTGGTATGCCGTCTCGGTGGGCAACACTTCTCTCAACGATTTCCCCGGTAGGTGAACCGGTCTCATCGACTACATCGAGATATTCCTTCATGGATGATATGCCTCCAATCTGCCTTCGCTTTATTCATTTGGGTTTCTTTGTTTTCTTACCGGTATGATAATCGGAACAGAGCGGTTCTGCTCCGGGAGCACGTATTCATACAGCTTGAAATTGGTCCAGCCGGTATCTTCGTAATACATCCGGAGCGTTGCCATGTACTGAAAGCCAAAACCCAGATAAAGATTTTCTGCGGGGATGTTCCCTTCCAGAACATCCAGACGGATGGCTTTCATTCCATTCTCTGCGGCAAGATCGATGGCTTTCTGAACCAGCGCTTTCGCATAGCCTTTGCCGGAAAAGCGGGGATGGACGCCTAAGGCATGAATTACCATGATCTCGGAGCGATCCGCGGCAGTCCGCCATTCAAACTTGCTGTAGCTCTCATTGCAGTCATGATTGAAGACCATGGCAGCAGCGATCTGTTCACCTTCCTGAAGGAGATATAATTCTTCCTTCTGGATGGATTCTTTCAGAAAATCCGGCGCAGGGTAAATGTCCTTTTTCCATCCGACATAAACAGTCGAGCCTGCCATCGCATCAATCATCGAGTGATAAAAGGCCCGCACGCTTTCATATTGGTCCGGGTTTGCTTTGATAATGTTCATAGGATCACCCTTGTGTAATCAGGAATAGAAACATGGACCACACTCTTCCGTGGTTTCTCATGGAGTGTAAAATTTCAGTCCGGCCAGCTCAGCGTGAAGCCCTGCATCAGGGGAGAAGCGCTCTCCATCAGGTCCCGCAGCCACCAGCCGTAGCTGTAGCCCTCGGCGCAGCGGAAAAAGGGCCGGCAGCCGGGCATGGTCTCCAGCTGGTCGTGCTTTTTTGCCAGAGTGCCGTCCCAGTAGGCAGTCATGACGGCATAAAAGAATTCCGCGGCGCTCTGCGCTTCGTCCTCTCTCAGCGGGTTGCGGGAAGCCATAGCGGTGACGGTGTCCTCGCAGTATTGGGAGAGGTTTTTGCTCTGCCACTGTGCAAACCGCAGCAGAACCGGGTCGGTCTGACGGGTTTCAGCAGCCCAGCCGTCTACATCAATGCGGACCGGAGTAAAGCGCAGTGCCTCCCGGCCAAGGTCCATTATGCTGTACCCGGTGGGATAGGAGAGCAGATACCCGGTCAGGAGCTCGGTCAGCCCCTCTTCCTGCTGAACGGACTGAATATGCATATGCCCGCTGAGATAGAGGGGAACGCTGTATTTTCGCAGCAGGGCAGCGAGACGGTCGCCGTTTTCCAGATAGAATCCGCTGCCGGGTTCCCGGCTGATGGATGTCAGCAGATTGTAGTGCCCGGCACAGAGCACATGGAGACCGCGCTTCTGCGCTTCCTGCAGCTGCTCTTCTACCCAGCTGAGCGTGGCAGGGGAGAGAAACGCCTCGTTACTGTCCCGCTCCGGAGCACCCGGAAGGTCAATGGCGCCGGCACGGTAACCGCCCGTGTCCAGCATCAGCAGCATCAGCCCGCCCGTTGTCACGCTGTAGCTCAGGGAGCTCCGGTCCTGGCTCAGGGCCTCCCGGTAGCCAAAGTCCGAATACAGCTCTGCAAACGCGGACTGGCTGACAGGAGCCAGGTCGTGGTTCCCGGGAAGAACAAAAATCCGGAGTCCTTGTGCCTCCGCTTTCCGCAGCTTCTCAACCAGCGCTTCATGCCGATGGAGCTTCCCGCCGTTCACCAGGTCGCCGGTCAGTAGCAGGATTTCGCAGTTGCGCTGTTCGGCATCCCACAGCAGCGCGTCCACCAGCTCCAGACTGTAGCTTGCCTGAATCAGGATACCGCTGTGGTCGGTGTTATCCGGGTCCAGGTGCAGATCGGATGCCACCGCAATGCGGACTGCGTCTTCCGGCGCTGACGGCAGGGCAGTGGAGGAGGGAGAGCTGACCGCGGTTTCGCCGCTGCTCTGAAATCCGTTAGAATCTCTGCCGGAGGAGCCATCGGTTCTTCCGTTTCCGAAGAAAAAGAGTACGAGTCCCATCAGCAGGGTCAGGCCAAGCATGATGAGCGGGCCCCAGTCTCTGCTTTCGGTTTTGTGAGGGTGAGAATTCGTGGTTTTCATACCGATATTATAATCGAAATGGAGCGCTTCCGCAACGGAAAAGGACGATAAAGCTGTCTCTGCACGGAAAGCGGTCAGTGTATTGTGAAATGCGCCGGATTATGGTAAAATACAGTCTGTTATAAGGAATGAATACGGAAACAACAGAAGAATACAGGTGGAACAATGCAGATGTTCAATGGCATAGGTCGTTCCTGGGTAGAAGTTTCAAGAGGAACGATCGTAAAGAATCTTGATATTTACAGAGCGCAGATCCCCGAAACCATGGAGATCATGGCTGTTGTAAAAGCAGATGCATACGGTCATGGAGACAGAGCCGTCGCAGAGCTCCTCTCCGACCACGGAATTCAGAATTTCGCGGTGTCCAATATTGACGAAGCACTCCAAATCCGCAATGCAGGCGTAAAAGGTCAGATTCTGATTCTCGGATATACTCCAATCGAAAGAATACAGGATTTATTCGAATACGATCTTACACAGGCAGTTCTTTCGGAGGAGTATGCTGAAAAGCTGGCGGAGACCAGTCTTCCGGTCAAGGCACAGTTTGTGCTTGATACAGGAATGCGGCGGATCGGGCTGAATGCCGATCATCCGGATGAATGTGAAAGGGTTATCAGAGAATACGCCGGCAGATTGAATCTGAACGGCCTGTTCACGCACCTAAGCGCGGCGGATACCCCGGAACAGAACGAGTTCACGGAGAAACAGATACGACTTTTTGAGGATGTCTGTCATCGGGTCAGCGACCTGAATCTGCCATACTGCCACTGTATGAATTCTGCAGGCGGTTTATGGCATGATTCGAATACTTCCTGTTTTGCGCGGCTTGGGATCATCCTTTACGGCTTGAAGCCGGATTATGGGAATACGCTTCCGTCTGGTATTGAGCCGGCGCTTTCCTGGAAATCTGTCGTGAGTATGGTAAAAGAGGTTGTGCCAGGGGACACAGTCGGCTATGGGCGCGCATTCACCGTTGAGCATCCGATGATCATCGCAACGATCCCAACCGGATATGCCGATGGATATCCCCGACTTCTTTCCAATAAGGCATGGGTTCTTATTAACGGACAGAAAGCCCGCATTGTTGGACGGGTATGTATGGATCAGATGATGGTAGACGTGACGGACATCCCGGATGTGAAGATGGGTACGGACGTTATCCTGTTAGGGCGCAGCGGCAGAGAAAGCATTACGGCAGATGATCTCGCGCACATAATCGGGACAATCGGGTATGAGATTGTCTGCGGAATCAGCAAAAGAGTACAGCGGGTTTACGTTGACTGAACAGGAGGACGGCACCATTTCTATCAAAGTGGACTTGATTACGGGTTTCCTCGGCGCAGGAAAGACAACATTTCTTCTTCGCTATGCACGATACCTGATAGCGCAGGGGCTGAAGATCGGCATTCTTGTTTATGACCATGGCTCCGTAAACGTGGATCTTCCGATTCTGAAAGAACTCCGGAGCGAGAACTGCGAACTGGAAACCATTGCGGGAGCCTGCGATCCGGACTGCCACCGCAGAAGATTCCGCACAAAACTGATCGCCATGGCAATGAGCGGCTATGACCGTGTGATGATTGAACCGTCCGGCGTGTTCGACATGGATGAGTTCTTTGATACTTTGCAGGATGCTCCCCTTGACCGCCGGTATGAAGTGGGAAACGTGATCACGATAATCGACGCCGGTCTGGAGGAGAATTCTTCTGAAGAGGAGGACTTCTTTCTGGCCTCCCAGGCGGCCTGCGCCGGAAGTGTGGTGCTCAGTAAAGTTCAACTGGCGAGCCCTGCGGATATCGAAAGAACGCTTTGCCATCTTCGGAGAGCGGAGGACAGAATCAAAGCTAGGCCGACGCCGGATGATCAAATCCTGATCAAGGATTGGGGCGATCTGACGGAGGAAGACTTCAAAGCCTTGATGAATTGCGGATACCGGTTGCCGGATTATGTGAAGACGATTGCGGGAATGCAGACGGAGTTTCAGTCGCTGCCCTTTCTGGACATTCCTCTGGATGGAGATTCTTTACCGGCAAAGACAGCTCAGCTGTTCAATAATCCCCAATTTGGAAGAATCATCCGGGTGAAAGGCTTTTTCCGGGATGGACAGAAGTGGTATCAGTTAAATGCCACGGCACAGAGGACACATATTGATGAAGTCCCGGAAACACGCAGTGCGATCACCGTGATCGGCAGCGGTCTGAATGAAAACGAGATCAGCAGACTGCTGACCGGAAGAGTACGGGAACACAGAATCCTTTGACAGGGGATCGTTTCAATCTCCGACACTGTGCCTGCGCCATGGAAATCGTGATCTTTGGCAGCGAGAAGGGGCAATGCTGTAAAAACGCGCCGATATGGCAGATGTCGGCAGAATACCATATGGGAGGAAGCGCGAAATGAAAAAGAATAACAGAAGAGTCCTGTGCGCGTTGCTGGCAATGCTGATGCTTCTGGGATTCGCCGCCTGCGGCAGAACCTCGAAGGACAGCCAGCAGGTTAAGGAAACTGTGCCTGCAGCGCAGCAGACGGCAGAGCTTATTGAGGAAACGCCTGCGCCTACACCGGCACCGACCTCCGCTCCGATTGTAACACCGGAACCCACGCCGGAACCGACGCCGACCCCTGAGCCCACGCCGACACCCGCTCCGACGCCCACCCCAACACCGGCTCCGACCCCGGTCCCGGCGAATTACCCGACGGTGACGAAGAGCCCGACGGATGAGACGGTTCTCTCCGGCGGCAGCTGCTATTTTGTCGCGAAGTATCAGAATGCGATCTGGGCGGTATGGCACTTTGTCAGCCCGGACGGCCGCGATCTCGATTACAACGATGTCCAGCTGGAGTTTACTTCCCTGGAAGTCTGGTACGGCGACCAAAGCACACTGCTGCTCAAGAACATTCCGGAGCGGATGAACAACTGGAAGGTCTATTGCCGCTTCAGCAACAACAACGGGGCTGTCGACACGGACACCGCGACCATCCATGTAACCACGTCCACCGAAGGCATCCCCAAGATCACCAAAGATCCAACCAATGAAACCGTGCCTGTCGGCGGCAGCTGTTACTTTGTCGCCGGATTCCAGAACGCGATCTGGGCGGTATGGCACTTTGTCAGCCCGGACGGCACCCGGGATATCAGCTATGTGGACGCGATGAATGAGTTTACCACAATGCAGATCATCAACGGCGATCGCTCCACCATGCAGCTGAAGAATATCCCTGCCTCCATGAACGGCTGGAAAGTATACTGCGCCTACAGCAACAACATCGGTACCAGCAACACCAAAACGGCTCTCCTTACGGTGACCAATCAGGCTAATCCGACACCGACTGTCACCCCGGGACAGGATCAGTCCTATTCCGCCATTTATAACGGAACTTATGTGGAGAGCGTTGCGGGCAAAGGCACGATTACCATCTCCGGCGGCCCCGATGTCTTTTATGTGAGTGTTCACTGGCCAAGCAGCTATGACGAGTTTTCCGACTGGAGCTTCAGCGGCTCCTTTGACGGAAGGGGTGTGCTCAATTACAATAACTGCGTCAGAACCACGACAAAATTCGCCGATGAGGAAAGCTCTACAACCGTTACCAATTACACCGGGGGAACCGGATATCTCCAGATGGCGGATACGGGTCTGACCTGGGTCGACAATGTGGATAACGCGGGCAACATGTCTTTCTTCCTGAAACAGTAAAAGCGCTGAAACAGGCAGAACGCTTATGAAGGAGGTGAGCAGACCCAGTGAAAAAACGGAAAAAAGAACCGGCACTGAATTACAGTGCCGAAGTGCGCAAACTGAAGGAAAAGGGGCCGGCTCACCTCTATCTCCTGTGGGGCGAAGAGGATTATCTGCGGGACAGTTATCTCCAGACGCTTCGTCAGATCTGTGTCCCCGAGGAAGCCGAGGATTTCCAGCACAGGGTTTTCAGAGAAGCCCAGCCGGATCCGCAGGAGCTGGCCAATGCCATGGACACCCTGCCCTTTTTCAGCGACCGCAGCCTGATCGAACTCTGGGACTTGGACTTTGCGAAGCTCGGTGATGCGGAGCGTCTGACGGAAGTCCTTTCGGATATCCCGGATTACTGCACCGTTGCTTTCGTGCTCCCGCAGGGAGAGGAACCGAACGGGAAGAACAAACTCATTCGCTTCCTCCGTACCGGCGGAGAGGAAATCCGGTTTACGGTTCAGGACCAGAACATGCTTATCCGCTGGATGACCAAGCGCTTTGCCTATTACGGCAAGGGACTGGAAATCGAGGCGGCCCAGCGTCTGATTTATCTCAGCGGGGATCAGATGAAAGCCCTCATCCCCGAGATTGAGAAAATTGCCGCCTATGCAAAAGGGGAGAAGGTGACTGCCGCGGATGTGAACGCGGTTGCCAACCGCATTCCGGAATCCGACATTTTTGAGCTGACGGATGCCATTGCCGAGCGGCGGTTCAGCACGGCTGCGGGCACCCTCGCGGATCTGCTGGAACAGCGGGACAGCAGCGTTCCCGCCATTCTCTCCATGCTTTCCAACCAGTTTCGGCGTCTGTTCCTCGCCAAACAGGCGGAGAATTCTTCCGCGCTGATGGAGCTGTGCAATATCAAGTATGAATTCATGGCGCGCCGTCTGATTCAGGCCTCCCGCGGCTTTCAGCCGGAACAGCTCCGCAGGGCGATAGAACTCTGCGCGGAAGCGGATTACCGCATCAAGTCGGAGGGAACGGATGAGAAGCTGCTCCTCAAGGAAACCCTGATGCGGATTGCGCTGGAGGTTTCCGATGCCTGAGTCCAAGCCGAAAATCCGTGAAGTAATCGTGGTGGAAGGGCGGTATGACAAAAATACGCTCAGCCAGGTGGTAGACGCGCTGATTTTCGAGACCGGCGGTTTTTCCATTTTTCATAACGCGGAAAAAATGCGCGCTCTTCGTGTGCTGGCAGAAGAGCGCGGCGTGATCCTGCTGACTGACCCGGACGGAGCGGGCTTTGTCATTCGGAATCATCTGAAGGGAATCCTGCCGCCGGAACGGGTGCGTCAGGCGTATATTCCGGCAGTCAAAGGAAAAGAGAGCCGGAAAAAGATTGCTTCCCGGCAGGGGCTGCTGGGGGTGGAAGGGATGACACCGTCAGTGATCCTTGCCGCTCTCGAAAGGGCGGGAGCGACAGTTGACAGCCCGGACGCGGTATCCGATCTGACCGCGGCGGATTTCTTCCGGCTCGGCCTGAGCGGGAAACCGGGTTCCGCCGCGCTGCGCCGGAGACTGGCAGAGAGCTTGGATCTGCCTGCCGCAATCAGTCAGAGCGACCTGCGGCGAATCCTGTCTTTTCTGCTGCCGGCGGGAGAGCTGGAGCGCCTGGTTTCAGAGTTGACAACAGCAGAAAACTGCGATAGAATAGCGCACGCAGCTGCAGAAGAGAATATGCCCACGTAGCTCAGCAGGATAGAGCGACCGCCTCCTAAGAACAGGGAGAAACGGCCATCCGCTGAAAAACAGGCGAACGGTCGGGAGACCTAAAAATCCACCAATTTCATACAAGTCTGCGTAGCTCAGTTGGATAGAGCGACCGCCTCCTAAGCGGTAGGTCGGGTGTTCGAGTCACCTCGCGGACGCCAGGAAACAGTCCGGAAACCCGCATAAATAAAGGGTTTCCGGTTTTTTCATCTCCAGCATTTCTATAGAACTTCTTACATATCCCGCTTTGCAACCCTCATTTTTGCTAATCGGAAAGGTATAGAACTTCTGACCATCCTCTTCCGTTAGCCAGCTAATTTTTAGCAAAAAAATGCGATTTTTGCTAATCAAAACGGGCTTCCTGCTAATTTGTCGATTTTCCCTGCTGATTTTCCTGCTAATTCAAAAGGCGATCGTTCCATGTCCAAAGGAATGATTCGCAGTAATTTATAATCATCGACAGTCCATTTACATAGGCCGGTTAGAGCCTCTTCGGAGGTATTCTGACCGGCCTTTTATCATTTCACGCAAAGGAGGACGTCAGATGAATTATGAGCAGTTTCTGGAACAGATGAAAGAAGACCTGAAGGCCCGTTTCACTACGGATCTTCCGCCGGAGTATGCCGACGTGAGGATCGGGATCAGGGATGTAGAGAAGCTCCAGGGAGAATCCTATCGCGGACTTTCTTTCCGCAGGGGGGACTCTCCGGTTGAAGCCAATCTCAACATGACCGGCGCTTTTCAGGCCTACGAAGCAGGTCGTCCCTATGAGGATATCCTGGAGGAGGTGGAAGCCCAGCTTATGAAGGTTGTAGACCGCACGCCTCAGTTTAATATCGGGGAGCTGATGGATTATGAAGCCATGAAACCGAAGCTGATGATGGAGATCATCCCACAGAAAGGAAATGGGGACCGACTGGAGAACATTCCTCATCAGAAGGTGGAGGATATGGCCCTGATCTATCGCCTGGACATGGGAGACAGCGCAGGCGGAAAGATGACTTCCGTAATTACCAATCAGCAGCTGAATGACTTTGGTATCACAGCAGAGCAGCTTCATCAGGATGCTCTGGAGAATGCACCGATCACCCATCCGGCCTCGCTCCGTTCTATGCAGGAGGTGATGGCTGAAATGATGGGAATGGAGCCGGAAGATGTAATGTCTGGAGAGCCGACTATGCTGGTGGCTACGGTTGAGGGCTCTTTCATGGGTGCATCTGTCATTCAGTACCCCGGATTTATGGAACAGGCGGCTGAAAAGATAGGCGGAGATTTCTTCGTCCTTCCCTCTTCCATTCACGAGGTTCTTTTGATTCCGGATGATGGGAGGCAGGACTTCCATGAGTTGGCGGCCATGGTGCAAACGATCAACGAGACTCAGGTAGCTCCTGAAGAGCGCCTGTCCGATAATGTCTATCATTACGACAAGGCTGACCGCGTATTCGAACTGGCAGATAAAACTGCATCCAGAAAGCTGGCACAGGAAATGGAGAAGAAAGCGGCTGCAAGGGTCGGGGCAGAAAAGAAACCCTCAGTACTTGAGCAGCTCGGAGAAAAGAAGAAAGAGGCGATGGATCATGCACCGAAAGCAAAAGCACCGGGAAGAATGGCACCGGAAGCAGCCTTATAATTTCACAGGAGCATACCGGAACAAGGGAGCGTTTGAAGCTTATTACAGGAAGCGGATATCGCTCCCTTTTCTTATGCATCGGAGAGGACGGATCACATGAGGAACGGAAATAAAACTCTTCATTTAGCCGGAATGGAGGGATCGGGATGAGCTTTACAGATGGGAGCATGTGCGCCATAGAAGCACTGATGCGGGAAACACCGGGATATAACCATTATGACGACGGCTGTGACGGCAGGTATCCGGAATGCAGGAACTGCCGGTATCACACCCCGTATTCTTCCAGAGGCGACTGTGTCTTTGATGAATGCCCCTATATGGTTTCCGTTCCGGTCTCCCACAGGAAGAAAGGCGGTGGCGGCAGTGGCTGTGTTCCGCGTTGAGAAGAATTCCAATTACACCACCATGTGCAACTACCATCTGCGGGATCAGAACCTGAGCCTCAAGGCCAAAGGGCTGCTGTCTCTGTTTCTGAGCCTGCCGGATGAATGGCATTACAGCATCCGCGGCGTTGCCGCGATCTGCAAGGAAGGCGTGGACAGTGTAAACACTACCCTCAGGGAACTGGAGGAATACGGATACCTGACCCGCAGCCAGAAGCGGCAGGAAAACGGGCGCATGGGTGAGATCGAATATGTGATTTATGAGATGCCGGACGGGTCGCAGCCGGATGCAGATTTTTCGAGTACAGGGTTACCGTATACGGAAAATCCAGATACGGTCATTTCGGATACGGAAAACCCAAGAGAAATAAATAAAGATAGAACAAGTAAAGAAAGAACAAATACTGAAACAAACAATAAAAGAGAGAGTAAGCGTCCTGCCCGGCATCGCTATGGCCAGTATCAGAACGTGCTTCTCTCAGATGAGGAGATGGATAAATTGAAAAACGAATTTCCAAACGATTATCAGAGCCGCATTGAACGTCTGTCGGAGTACATGGCTTCGACCGGCAGGATCTACAAGAGTCACCTGGCCACGATTCGCAGCTGGGCAAGGCGAGACAGCCAGAAGACGCAGGAAAAGAAAGCCTATGATCACGGAAATTACCAGTTTTCTGCCGGAGAGAGCTTATGAAAGAGCTGCTGGAAGGCTTCCTGAGCAGGATGGAAACAGAGTCC
>JAFSLL010000178.1 GCA_017448455.1 Oscillospiraceae bacterium
ACATTGTTCGCTTCCGGGCATATGACGACAGCTGTCAGGTGGATATCAGCTACTTCAACCAGCCCTATGTGCGAAACCAGATTCACCGGGGTGAGAGTTACCGCTTCTACGGCAAAATGGAATGGCAGGGCAGAAGACGCTGCCTTACCAATCCAATTTTTGAAAAAGAGGAGTCTGTTTCCCCGCTGTCGTCCACTGGCCAGATCGTGCCGGTCTACCGGGTCTGCAAGGGCATCACCCAGAAAAACATACGACAGAGCATCCGCACCGCGCTCGATGTCTGCGCAGGCGAGATCCCCGATCCGCTCCCGGAGGAGATTCTCCGGGAGGAGCGGCTGACAGACGCCGCGACGGCCTATGAGGCCATACACTTCCCTCAGAGTCCGGAAGCCCTGGCGCCGGCAAGACGGCGCTTTGTCTTTGAAGAGCTTTTCCTGCTCTCCTGCGCCCTGGGAATGAAAAAAGGAGAGGCCCGGAAAGGCATTCCGCTTCCTCTGCCGGATTTTGAAGATTTCTATCAGAAGCTTCCTTTCACGCCTACCGTCGCACAGCGAAAGGCAGTTGCGGAGGCCGCGGAAGACCTGAGTTCCGGTCAGCGGATGAGCAGGCTGCTGCAGGGGGATGTCGGAAGCGGCAAAACGCTGGTCGCGGCAGCACTGGTCTGGCAGTGTACCCGCGCCGGCTACCTCTCCGCATTCATGGCTCCCACAGAAATTCTGGCAGAACAGCACTACCATACGCTTTCCGGCTTTTTGGAGCCCTTCGGCTGCCGGATCGCGCTTCTCACCGGATCGATGCGTGTGACGGAAAAACGCTCGGTCTACCAGAAGCTGGAGCAGGGGGAGCTGGACCTGATCATCGGTACACACGCCCTGCTGAGTGAGGGGATTCACTATCCCCGTCTGGCGCTTGCCATCACGGACGAACAGCACCGCTTCGGTGTGGCGCAGCGATCCCGGCTGAGCAGCGCCGGAGATTTGGAACCGCATATCTACGTTATGTCTGCCACACCGATCCCGCGCACGCTGGCACTGATTATTTACGGAGATCTCTCCGTCTCCATTCTGGACGAACTGCCTGCAGGCAGACAGAAAGTAGACACCTTCTCGGTCAGCAGTGCGTATCATGAACGGCTGCTCTCGTTTATAAGAAAACTGTGCGGAGAAGGAAGGCAGGTCTTTGTGGTCTGTCCCCGCGTCGAGGAAGAGGAAGACGGTGAAGAAACCGCCTTCTCACCCACAGTCACGTCTCCCATGCGCAATGCCGTGGACTACGCAAAGCAGCTGCAGGAAGAACTGCCAGAGCTGCGCGTCGCCTGCCTGCACGGAAAGATGAAGGCTGCGGAAAAAGACCGCGTGATGCAGCAGTTTCTGAATGGGGATACCGATGTGCTGGTTTCCACAACAGTCATTGAGGTCGGTGTGGATGTTCCGAACGCGGCGCTGATGCTGATCGAGAACGCGGACCGCTTCGGGCTCAGCCAGCTTCACCAGCTGCGAGGGCGGGTCGGCCGCGGCAATCACAAGAGTTACTGTGTGCTTGTAAGCGACAGCAGCAGTGAGGACGCCAAGGCGAGGCTGAAGGTGCTCTGCGATACGAACGACGGCTTCAAAATCGCGGAAGAGGATCTTCGTATGCGTGGGCCGGGTGACTTTTTCGGGAACCGCCAGCACGGTCTGCCGGAAATGCATGTCGCCGACCTTGGTACGGATACGGAAACCCTGATGAGAAGCAAAAAAGCGGCTGACCGCCTGCTGGAGCAGGATCCCCTGCTGCAGCAGGCGGCGCATCAGGCCTTGTATAAGCGCGTCAGCAGACTGCTCGAAAAAACGCAGGGAAGTTTCAATTAAAGATTGCAGAACGAACCACGATCTGTCTATCGGCAGACCGTGGTTCGTTTGCTGTTTTCGTTTATATTTTATTCGGTATACGCGGCGAGGATCCCCTTGTAGGTCATGTAGCAGTCCAGCTTGGACACCACTTCATAGGGAGCATGCATGGAGAGTACCGGAACCCCTGCGTCAATCGTGTCGATATTGCGGTTGGCCATGAATTTGGCGATCGTACCGCCGCCGCCCTGGTCGACCTTTCCCATTTCAGTCATCTGCCAGATGACATTGTTGCGGTCAAAGAGGCCGCGAAGCTTCGCAACCAGTTCCGCGGAGGCGTCACTGGTCGAAGCCTTCCCACGCGCACCGGTATACTTGCAGATCGCCACGCCATAGTTAACTTTTGACTCATTCCGCTTCTCCGCGACTTCCGGATAGAGCGGGTCGAAGGCCGCCGTGACATCCGCGGAAATGCAAAAGCTGTTCTCCATGCAGCGGCGGAGAGGAATGCCCTGGGAATCACAGAGGTCTTCCATAAAGCAGTCGAAGGCCCTGCTTTGCATGCCGCTCACTCCGTCAGAGCCGGTCTCCTCCTTGTCGGAGAGAATGCAGACCGCAGTCTTTTCCGGAATCTCCAGATCAAAGAGGGCTCGCAGCTCCGCCCAGGCGCAGACGCGGTCGTCGTGGCCGTAACCGCCGATCAGGGAGCGATCCAGGCCGACTTCGCTGACATCGAAGGCAGGAACTGCCGTGAGTTCCGCCGAGAGGAAATCCTCTTCCGTAATTCCGTAAGCATCGTTGAGCAGAGAGAGGACCGCCAGACGCACCCGATCCTTGCCCTCGTCGTCGTACGGTGTGCTCCCGATCAGAATGTTCAGGCCTTCACCAGTGATGCCTTCGGCCATAGTCTTCTTCATCTGGTCTCCCGCGAGATGGGGGAGCAGGTCCGTGATAACGAACTTCGGTTCATCCGGTTCCCTGCCGATGCAGACATCCAGCATCTCCCCGCTGGCGAGTGCGACAACCCCGTGCAGCTCCAGCGGGACGGCTACCCACTGATACTTCTTGATGCCGCCGTAGTAATGCGTACGCAGATAGCAGAGTTCATCCTGCTCATAGAGTGGGATCTGCTTGAGGTCGAGCCGCGGGGAATCGATATGTGCACCGGCAATCACGGTTCCATCCTGTAGGCCGCGGCGGCCGATGACGGCCAACATCAGGGCCTTGCCGCGGTTGACGCGGTAAATTCGGTCACCGGGATTCAGGGCTTCCCCGGCCTGATACGCACGAAAGCCGAGCGCTTCCGCCTTTTCCACTGCGTAACGGACGGCCTCACGCTCCGTCCTGGCAGTGTTGAGAAAATCCATGTATTCTCTGCAGTAAGACTCTATCTGCAGGCGTTCCTGCGTATCGATGCGGTCATAGCCGTTTTTCTGGGAATAAAACAGGCTTTCTCTTCTGTCATTGCTAACGGTATTCTGTTCCATGTTTTCTTTCTTCCTCCAATATGCTATTCATCTCCCGCGACAGGGATGCCGTGTCACCGTTGTTATGCACGACATAGTCGCAGTGAGAGATAAAGTACGAGTCCGGATGCTGCGCGCGGATCCGCAGCAGCGCCTTCTCCCGGCTGATGCCGTCCCGCGCCATAATCCGCGCAACACGGGTTTCTTCCTCCGCCAGAACCGCAACGGTGAAGTCGCAGTCTGCAGCCACCCCGCTGCTGATGAGCTCAATGGCATCAATGGCGGCAAGGCGTCCGCCCTCCATTGCGAAGCGGCGGAGCCTGCTGCGGATCTCCTGCCCGATATGCCGATGGGTCAGGGTGTTGAGGGTCTGCAGCGCTTCCGGGTCCCGAAAGACGATGCCGCCCAAAATGCCGCGGGAGATTTTGCCCTCCTCCAGCGCGGTCGGGAAGGCTGCCGCCAGGTCGCTTTTCAGCGTTTCGCTCTGATCGAGAAGTTCATGATAGACTGCGTCACAGTCAAGAACCAATGCGCCGTGATCCTTCAGGACCTCGAGCGCTGTTGTCTTTCCGCTCCCACTGCCGCCGGTAATGCCGACTACTGTCATGGCGGAAACGAGCTCATCCGCAATCTCCTCCTCGCTCAGAGAGCCCTTTCGAAGCACCCGATACGGTGTCAGGCTCATATCCAGAACCGTGGAAGCCTGACCGACACTGCAGGGACCGCCGTCGATCACCGCATCGATCCTGCCATCGAAGTAATTCAGAACCTGCCCGGCATTTACAGGGCTCTCCTCCCCTGAAGGGTTCGCCGAAGGCACCGCCAGCGGAAAGGGCAGCATGCGCAGCAGGTCGAGCGTGTCCTGCTGCTGCGGGCAGCGAAGTCCAACCGTTGACCCACCGGCACGCAGGATCTCGGGCACCAGTTCTTTCGCCTTAAGGATGAGCGTCAGAGGCCCGGGCCAGAACCGCCGCGCAAGGATCTCCGCCTGAACGGGAACCTCGGCGCAGAAGTTAAGCGCCGTATCCAGATCCGGGATCATCAGGGAAATCGGTTTGACTGCCGGACGGTCTTTCACCGCATAGATGTTTTCTATTACGTTGGGGTCCAATCCGTTCCCCGCAAGACCATAAACCGTTTCCGTCGGGACGGCAACCAGGCCGCCCGCACGCAGAATCTCCGCCGCCCGCTCTGGATTCTTATGAATCAGTTCCGTCTTCATGCGTCGCGCTCCATCTGCAGCAGCTTTTCAGCGCGATCGACAGCGATCAGGGCATCCAGAATCGGATCCAGGTCGCCGTTGATGATGTTCTCAAGGTTGAAGCTTCTCCCGTCACCGGTCAGGCGATGGTCCGTTACCCGGTTCTGCGGGAAATTATAGGTCCGGATCCGGTCACTTCGGTCACCGGTGCCGACCTGGCTTTTTCTCTCCGCCGCAAGCGCTGCCTGCTTCTGTTCCTGTTCCCGTTCATAGAGTCTGGCACGCATGATGGAGAGCGCGCGATCCTTATTCTTATACTGGCTGCGCTCATCCTGGCACTCCACCACCAGCCCTGTCGGCAGATGCGTCACCCGAATGGCACTTTCCGTTTTGTTGACATGCTGGCCGCCTGCGCCGGAAGAGCGGTATGTATCAATCTTCAGCTCATTCATATTCAGGTGGAAGTCTTCTTCTTCGAGCTGCGGCAGTACCGCAACCGTTGCAGCAGAAGTATGGATTCTGCCGCCAGATTCCGTGACCGGAACCCGCTGCACCCGGTGGCCGCCGCCCTCAAACTTCAGCCGTTCAAATGCCGCCTGCCCCTCAACAAGGAAAACGATTTCCTTGATGCCGCCAAGCTCTGTCTCGCTGAGACTCATCAGTTCCAGTTTCCAGTGCCGCTTTTCGGCATAGAGACTGTACATGCGGTAAAGATCGGACGCGAACAGCGCGCCCTCTTCCCCGCCGACTCCGGCCCGAATTTCCAGAATGACATTTTTGTCATCGTTGGGATCCCGGGGAATCAGAAGCAGCATCAGCTGTTTCTCCTGCTCCTCTTTCCGGCGGAGCAGCTGCAGCTTTTCTTCCTCCGCCAGTTCCCGCAGTTCCGGTTCACAGAGCATTTCTTCCACATCTGAAAGCTGCCTGCAGGTCTCCTCCCAGGCACCGTAGCACTCAGCGATCGGTTCGAGCTTCTGCGTCTCCCGCTGAAGCTGCGCAAAAGCAGATGGGTCCTGCCAGGTCTCCGGTTCCTGCATGCGCTGACGCAGTTCCAGGTAGCGTCTCCTCAAATGCTTCAAACGTTCTTCGTTCATCCTGTTACCCTTCTCCGCCGACAATCCCGCTGACACGGTCAAAGAAACTTCTGACCGCGTCAAAGATATTTCTGAGGCGCTCTACAAAACGCGCAAAGCTGTTTTTTGCTTCCGACACCTTCTGCAGGGTATCCTGTACATCCTCTACACGGTCCTTCAGCCGGAGATTCTCTATTTTTTCCAGCGTTCGGCAAAGGTCGACAAGCTGCTGAAGCTGCGCATCGGTCAGGCTGACGTTGTAAGACTTCGCGATTTCACTGATTCTTAACCGGATTTCCTCATCCGTCATCTCCGCGGTCTCGTTTAAAATCTGTTTGAGTTCCCCAACGATGGAGGCAGACTCTTCCGAACCGATCTCCTCCGCAAGATCCCCGACTACGGTCAGTTCCTGTGTCCCCGCCTCCTTCGCCTGCTCGACAAGCTTCTGTCCGGTCATATCTTCGTATGCTTTATAGACACCGGCCAAGGCTGCTGTGCCGCTTACCGAGAAGGGCGCCGCAATCATCAGTTTTGCGTCGGTAATGCCCGCTGTCTCCAGGGCTGTGCGGTACATATCGGGCGTATACCAGCTGATATTGAAGGTCTGCACATCCAACCCGCTGCCCTGCGGAAGCATTTCCAGATACACACAGGAAATAGAGCGGGTACCGAGAAGCGTACTGTCTACATACTGTTCCAGATAAGCATGCTCTTCCGCGTTTGTTAAAACAAGCTCCGGAATTTCACCCCGACGTAACCCGAGCATTTCATATACAGACCCGATCTGTTCTTCCGTCAGATCCGCCCCAATGACAACACGCCGCATCTCCACGTCGGCTAAAGCAGAAACGGTGAAGGAAGAGAGCAGGAAAATGACAAGAAGAGCAACCGCAAGCGGCCTTCTTCCCATATGACCATTCATAAATAATCCTCCCGCAGAATAAAATTCCAAGATAAGCATGGTATCACAGTTTGAGAAGCTTGAAAAGCTTGATTTTATTAAGAATTCCTATTTTTCCCCGGTAGAAGGGCCAGCTTCCTTGACGAAGAGTCAAAAAACGTCTATAATTCAAACGTTCCTATTATGAAGTGTCCGTTTCATACCGGTTTTTCGTTTTTGGGATTGACAAATATTACATTTTGGTATAATATGGGTTACGCAAAATTACATTTTGCGGTATCTATCCCTTGAGGAGGAGAATACAAATGAATAAACTGCTTCGTACCGCAGGAATCATCCTGCTTGCTGCGGTTCTGGTGCTGATGCTGGCTGCCTGCGGACAACGCGCAACAGATGTCCAGCAGGCGGAAGAGGTACACGAGATTGTGGTTGAGACACCGCCGGCTTCCCCCACTCCGTCCGCGACTCCGGATCCTTCCGTTCCGCCTGTCGCGGTGACGACCGTTCCGATGCCGATGCCTTCTGTCTCCCCGACCGTCAGCCTGACGGAAACGCCGGATCCCGCAAACCCGAACGCATCCCCTGTTGTGTCACCGTCTCCCAGTCCGTCCGCAGCCCCCGCGCCAACTCCAACCCCGTATTCCCGTGACGCAGAATTTGCTTCTACAATTCAGCCGGACAACTATTCTGTTCCTGACGGCGCGGTCAATGGTTATATCAACGCAAACGGTGTGAATTTCCGCAATGGCCCCAACAGCAGTTCTCGCATTATCCGGACTCTGGACAGCGGTACCAAGGTTCAGATTCTCGGTGCTGAAGGCGACTGGACAGAAATCCTCGTCGGCGGCACTACCGGTTATGTGAAAACGGCTTATGTCACCAGAGGTAACGGCACGGTGATCGTTGGAGATGATTCCTCCGGCATTGGAACTGTTATTGTTCCGGACGGTCCTGTAACATCCGGCAACGGAACTGTTGTGACCCCGGCAGATGACGGCAACAACTTCCTCGGTATTCAACCGGACTAAACAATTTTTCATAGCTGCGGCAGATCACGCCGCAGCTTTTCTATTTCAAAACAAAGGCCTGCAGCAGAGCTGCAGGCCTTCGTTTTGGGAGAAAAGAGAGGATATAGGAGTAGAAAAGTAGCAAATTAACTGTTGGGCTTTGCCTCATCAAAAGTGATCGTCAGATGAAGCTCTTCCCCGGCCCGGTAAACCGTCACCTCGGTCGTTTCAAACGCATGGAAATGGCCGAGCGCTGTTTTCAGATCGGCATAGCTCTCCACCGTGTATTCCCCGATCGCCGTGATAATGTCGCCGTCCTGAATACCGGCCTTGTCCGCAGCGCTGCCTTTTGTAACGCCGCTCTCGCCCTGGTCAGCTCCCGTGCCTACATAGGCGCCGAGAGGCGTGCCCCAATACTGCGCATACATCGCGTTGTATGACTGGTTAATACTGACGCCCATGTAGGCCTTGCCGGTCACATATCCCTTCGTAATCAGGTCGTTGCTGATAGACTTCGCGTCGTCGATAGGAATCGCAAACCCGAGGCCTTCCACGCCGCTGGAAGAATACTTTGCCGTAACAATCCCAACAACTTCACCCCGACTGTTATAGACCGGGCCGCCTGAATTACCCTCATTGACGGCAGCATCAATCTGGAACATGTTGATAGAACCGTCATTATCCGTGGTAATCACACGGTCAAGCGCACTGACATGTCCGGTGGACATGCTGAATTCCAACTCACCGAGAGGATTGCCTACCGCAAACACCGTATCACCCACACGAAGATCATTGCTCTCACCCAATGTGGCCGCATTCAGGTTCTCAGCATCGATCTTGAGCACCGCAATATCGTTGGCAGATTCCACCCCGACGATCGCAGCTTTATATCTAGTGCCGTCGAATGTCATGACATCGATATCCAAATTGCCTTTATAGGCATCTTCCACCACATGGTAATTGGTGAGAATATATCCATCCTCCGAGATGATGAACCCGGAACCGCTTACCGCGCCGGAAGATGTCATACCGAAGAAATTGGTTACGGTAACTTCTGTTCGAATCCCGACCACCTGCTTCGTGGCCATATCATAGATATCCGAGGGGAGAAGTCCCTGAAATTCAGTAGAGGCAACCGACGCAAGCTCCGCCTGTTCCGCGGCCGCCGCACTGCTCTGTTTTACTTCTTCCAGCGCCGCTTCATAGGAGGCAAGGCTCGTCTCCATCGCTTCCATACGGTCATTCAGCCCGGATCGGGTCAATACGGAACCGACAAGGCCTCCAAGCAGAGCCGCGATCAGCACCGCACAGATGATTGCAATCACACGACCGGCACCATCAGGCTTCTCTTTTTTTACTTTGATTTCCTTCTGCGATTTCTCCGGGGGCGTATAATAACGTGGAGGACGTGTATTTTCCTCTTCCGGTTCAAAATGAGCGTCTTCGTAAACTTCCCGAATCGGTTCTTCGGTAAACTCTTCTTCCCGGATCACCGGTTCCGGAGCCTGAGGTGTTGCCGGAGCTTCCAGCGGGTCGTTCAAAAACTCGTTTTCTTCCTCATTCATCTGCCAGGACCTCTTTTGCTTTGATTTGGTGATTGTAAAATACCGAAAAATTATGAAACTGACATGAACAAACAATAAAAGAAATTTTAATCCTATCTGTGTAACATGAATAAAAATACGGCGCCGAAGCGCCGCTCTGTCAGTCTTTTTTTGTTTTTGCAGCCCGGAAATCCGGTTCTGTACCGGAAAGAAGCCGCCTGATGTTTTCGTGATGCCGCGTTATGGCGATCAGCATCGCTACAACCGCCAGTACAATCTGCGGTGTCTTCGATACAAAGATCCAGGTTGCCGGTACGATTGCCACGGCCGCGCAGATGGAGCCGAGAGAAACCTTTTTGGAAAGGAGTGCCGCAATCAGAAATACGATAATAATGGCCACAAAAACGCGCCAGTCTATCATCAGCCCGAGCGCTGCTCCGACAGAAATTCCCTTTCCGCCGCGGAACTTGTGAAAAATCGGCCAGCAATGACCGACCATGGCGGCAATCCCGGCAATACAGAGACCGGTATCCCCCAGAAAACGCTGCCCGAGAACCATTGCGAGAATGGCCTTGAGCATGTCAAACAGCAGCGTTGCTACGCCTGCTCCCCATCCGAAGACGCGGGTCATATTGGTCGCACCGGCATTCCCGCTGCCCTGTTTGCGGATATCCTTTCCGATCATCTGTGAGAGAATAATCGAAAAGCTGAGAGAACCCAGAAGGTAAGAAACAGCCGCAATTCCGGCCGCAATCAGTACCGTTTTCACATCCAACCTCCTGCTTCAGAATAAGTGTATCATCCCATATGTCACAGCCGTCACCAGCAGACCGGCAATGCAGACGCCAAGGAAAATCACCGGGACCGCGTCACGCAGCTTCATATTCAGCAGGGCTGCAATCAGTGCGCCTGTCCATGCACCGGTTCCCGGCGCCGGAATCGCCACAAAAAGAAGCAGTGCCCACTTTCCGTAGCGACGAACCGTATCTCCTTTGTTCTCCGCCCGCTTTTCCAGTGCGGTAACTACCCGATTCATCCAAGGCCAGTATTTGCGCAGCCAAGCAAAAACTTTCTTAATAAAAATGATGATAAACGGAACCGGAAGCATGTTGCCCAGCACCGTAGCGAGGTAGGCAAGCGGAAAAGGCAGCCCGGATGTGATCGCAATCGGCAACCCGACCCGCAGCTCCGCAATCGGCGTCATGGAGATCAGAAAAGCCGATATAAACTTCCCGGCAGTAGTATCTGCCAACCAATCCATGTTTCATTACTCCTGTAAAATGATCCTGTTTACTATATCATATACAGTATCATTAAGCAACGACTTAAATCTTGAACAGCTTAAAAACATTGTACTATTCTTCTGTCTTCAGGGCAACTTCCATCCGCTGCCTTGCGTTTCTTACATGTTCAAGCATCGCCTTCTCCGCCGCTTCCGGACTCCGGGCCAGCAGAGCCCGGTAGATGGCCATATGCTCGTCGTTGGACTGCTGGGCGGAACTTTGCCTTCTGATGGAAGCTTTCCGGAACTTGGTCATCTTCTTATGAATTCTGCCGAGCACATCCTGATAAGCCTTGCTGCCGCAGCATTCATAGATCAGACCGTGAATCTGGGAATCCAGGTTTTTTGTTTCTTCTGAGCTGTTTGTGTTTTTCCGGTTGATATAATATTCCTGCAGTTCAATCAGATCCAGCATCTTTGCGAGCTGACGGTCCGACATGTTGACGGCGGCCCGCCTCGCCGCCTCTCCCTCCAGCCGCAGACGGATATCATACAGATCCATCATGTCTTCCGGAGAGATGCCGATCACCGTCATACCCCGCCCGGTCTCCTGCACGAGATTCTCCTGCTCCAGACGTAAGAGCGCTTCACGGATCGGCGTACGGCTGACCCCCATCTCTTTGGAGAGACGAAGTTCACTCAGGACTTCCCCCCTGGCATATCTGCCGGAGAGTATGTCCTTCTCCAGTTGGTCAAAAATCTGGTCTGCGATCGAAATATTCCGTCTCTCTGTCATCGGTTTATCCTTCTTCTCTGTTTTCCGGTATGATTGTATACAATATTAGCTCGATCGTCAGTCGATGTCAAGGGAAAAGAGTAGAATACAGCGGTTCAAACAGTAGAATTCGGCGGCTCAAAGAGCCGCCGAATCGATCATTGTCATTTGTTTTCATCCTGTGGGGGATAGGTTTGAGGCTTTTGTTCCTCAACCGGTTCCGCATCCTTCGAGGTATTCTTATCTTCCTCAGGCATCGCCGCAGGAGCGTTGTCTTCCGCATAGCCGTCAGTCATGGAAATCTTTCTGGCAGGACGTTCGATCGTCGCATCGTTTTTTGCACGTTTTCCGGCCTTCATCACTTCCGGCATGAACTCACCATGCTCGAAGTAATAGTTGAATTCTTCCGCCTCAATGGTTTCGTTGACAAGCAGATACTCGGCCAAACCGCGAAGCTGATCGGCGTGGGCAGACAGGATCTCTTCGCAGCGCCTGGCAGCCTCATCGAAGATCGCCTTCACTTCTTCATCGATGATGGCAGCAGTCTCCTCCGAATAGCTCTTGGTCGTGCCGAAATCACGGCCGATGAAAATGCTGTGTCCCGATGTGTCATAGAGGATGGGGCCAAGTCGCTCACTCATGCCGTACTTCATCACCATATCGCGTGCGAGCGAGGATGCCTGCTGAATATCGCCGGAGGCACCGGTTGAAATGTCGTCTAAGAAAAGCTTCTCAGCGATCCGTCCGCCAAGGGAAACCACGATGTTTTCGAACATCTCTTCCTTGGACGTAAAGTTCTCCAGATCCTCCTGCGGACGGAAAAGCGTAAAGCCGCCAGCCGGACCGCGCGGAATAATGGTGATGTAGTGGACCGGGTCGACATGTTCGCAGAAACGTGCCGCGACAGCATGACCGGACTCATGATAGGCGGTCAGGCGTTTGGCCTTGTCGCTCATCTTCCTGCTCTTCTTCTCGGGGCCCATCTGGACTTTCAGAATTGCCTCGTCAATATCCTCCTGATTGATAAAGCGATGCTTGCGTCTGACGGCAAGCAGAGCCGCTTCATTCATCAGGTTTTCCAGATCTGCACCTGCAAAGCCCGGAGTTCCCTTCGCGATGGAGTTGAGGTCGACATCATCCCCCAGCTGTTTATCACGGGAATGGATACGAAGGATCGCTTCTCTGCCGCGGATATCCGGCAGGCCGACATATACCTGTCGGTCAAAGCGACCTGGACGGAGCAGCGCGTTATCGAGAATATCGGCGCGGTTTGTCGCCGCCATAACGATAACACCCTCATTGGTGCCGAAACC
>JAFSLL010000016.1 GCA_017448455.1 Oscillospiraceae bacterium
AGCTGGGGCAGGCATGGCGACTTGCCCCCGGCTCCGGTTTCTCCGAGAAGTTTTTGCATCTTATGGAGGGCATGGCCGCCGCCTTTCAGACGGCTATGCCCAGCTTTCTGCCCTTTGATCTGCTGATCGGCGTCCTCTTCGCAAGTATTGTCTGGCTGGCCGTCTATATCAAAGGGAAAAACGCCAAGAAGTTCCGCAAGAATCAGGAATACGGCTCGGCCCGATGGGGCAATGCAGAGGACATTGCCCCTTATATGGACCCGGACTTCAAAAACAACATTATCCTCACCAAGACGGAAATGCTCACCATGAACAACCGCCCTCCCGATCCCAAGACTGCTCGGAACAAAAACGTGCTGATCATCGGCGGTTCCGGCAGCGGCAAAACGAGGTTTTGGCTGAAGCCGAATCTGATGCAGTGCAATTCACAGCAGTATCCTGTCAGTTTTGTTGTGACCGATCCGAAAGGCAGCATCGTGACCGAGTGTGGAAAAATGTTGCTGCACTATGGGTATCAGATCAAGGTCCTCAACACGATCAATTTCACCAAGTCCATGCACTATAATCCCTTCGCCTATATTCACAGCGAAAAGGACATCCTAAAGCTGGTCACAGCGCTGATCGCCAACACCAAGGGCGAGGGTAAAGCCGGAGACGATTTCTGGGTCAAGGCCGAGACGCTTCTCTATACAGCGCTGATCGGCTACATCCACTATGAAGCTCCGGTCGAGGAACAGAATTTTTCCACACTGATCGAGTTCATCAACGCGATGGAAGTCCGCGAGGATGATGAGGAATTTCAGAATCCGGTTGACATCATGTTTGACGAACTGGCGAAGAACAAGCCAGGCCATTTCGCCGTGCGGCAATATGCCAAGTACAAGCTCGCCGCAGGCAAGACCGCCAAAAGCATCCTGATCTCCTGCGGCGCTCGGCTCGCTCCTTTCGATATCCAGGAGCTGCGTGATCTGACGGCCTATGACGAGCTGCAGCTCGACACGCTGGGCGACAAGGAAACCGCGCTGTTTATCATCATGTCCGACACGGATGATACCTTCAACTTTCTTATCTCTCTCTGCTACACGCAGCTTTTCAATCTGCTGTGTGAAAAAGCGGATGATGTGTACGGTGGGCGTCTGCCGGTCCATGTGCGCTGCCTTATTGACGAGGCTGCCAATATCGGCCAGATCCCGCGTCTGGAAAAGCTGGTCGCCACGATCCGCAGCCGTGAGATCTCCTGCTGCCTGGTTTTGCAGGCGCAAAGCCAGCTCAAAGCGCTGTATAAGGACAATGCTGATACGATCATCGGCAATATGGACTGCTCTATTTTCCTTGGCGGCAAAGAGCCGACTACGCTCAAGGAGTTGGCAACTGCCCTGGGGAAAGAGACTATCGACACCTACAACACCGGCGAGAGCCGGGGACGCGAGGTCTCGCACAGTCTGAACTACCAGAAGCTCGGCAAGGAACTGATGAGCGTTGACGAGCTGGCCGTGCTGGACGGAGGCAAGTGCATCCTCCAACTCAGCGGTGTCCGGCCTTTCTTTTCGGATAAGTACGACATCACCAAGCATCCAAACTACCGCTTTACCTCGGACTACGACGAGCGAAACGCTTTTGATGTACAGGAATACCTGCAGCACCGGCTAAAGCTCAAGGAGAACGAGGAATACGCAGTCTATGAGGAAGATCTGACCGAAGAAAAAGAATAACCTAATCGGTCTTTTTTCCTGCTGGTTGCTGTGGTATAATCCATCTCGACATAATTCATTTTGTCGGAGTATATGGAACGATGTTAGAGTGTCATAAAACTACAGAAGAAGAGAAATACATCATCAGCGATTGGCAGTACGACGGCGAATACGCCCTCTATAACAAGGCTTCTTATGAAGAGGACAAGAGAACAGGGCGGGGCTTTGCCAATGCCAAAAGCAACTTCTTTTCCTTTGTTGACGGGGAGAAGCTGGTCGGCTTCACCAATCTCGTGGAAGAGGAAAAAGAGGTCTTTGTCGGCATAGGGGCAAATCCGGCGTATTGCAATCAAGGCTATGGACAAAGAATGTTGCAACAGACATATGCGCTTTCCAAGTCGCTTTACCCGGAAAAGCCGCTGTATCTTGAAGTGAGAACCTGGAATAAGCGGGCTGTCAGATGCTATGAGAAAGCCGGTTTTCGGATCGACGGAGAGCCGTTCAAAGAAATAACGCCCATCGGTGAAGGCGTTTTCTACCGGATGGTAAAAGAATGAGATTGGCAAAGTGTTGCTCATGGTGAGACATGGTTCCCTTGGTGGCAAAAGCGAATTGACTTGCAGGAGAAATATATGAAGCTACAACAGTTATTTGCTGGGCAAGATATTGATTGGAAAAGGACAAAACTAATCCGTCACAATCTCACGAATGAAATTGTAGCCGGAAACTATGCGACTGGATTGCTTGACGTTTATCAGTCGATCCAGACGCAGACACGATTTCAAGGATGTGATACGATCATTAGTTTCCTGGGCACAGAGAGGACAAATGGCGTTTATCAAGGCTGTTTTCGCGTGGTGGGATCGGTTCCATTCGATAAGTCCTTACTGCCTGAAAACTTTGTTTTCGATTCGGGAATGGATGATAACTGTGCGATCTATCAATTAGAGCCATTAGATATTCTTTCTGACCTTATAGATCGGCTCGTGATTGATTGGGGACGCGGCACGATCAACTGGTGTCAAAATGGCACAACAGCGAAAGAGATACTTGAAATCAGACCTGCTCAATCGGAAATACGCTTCAAGAGCTATGAAGATGTTAT
>JAFSLL010000179.1 GCA_017448455.1 Oscillospiraceae bacterium
AGAGCTGCTTCAGAAGCTTCTTGTCGCCGGCCTCTTCCATCTCATCGCTGACAAGGAAATCCACCGCAGCCTGAAGTCTCTTGTTCTTCTTGTACCAGTCTTTTGAGACATAATCTCCCCTCTTGTATCGCTCAATGACCTCTTCAGAGGACTGTCCGAAGGTGAAAATATTGTCCTCCCCGACGAGCTCCGCGATCTCGACGTTGGCGCCGTCCATGGTTCCCAGCGTCACCGCGCCGTTGAGCATGAACTTCATATTGCCGGTCCCGCTGGCCTCCTTGGAGGCCAGTGAGATCTGCTCGGAAATGTCCGATGCGGGGATCAGCTTCTCCGCCATGGACACGTTGTAGTTGCGGAGCATGATGACCTTCAGGTAAGGGCTGACGTCGGGATCGTTGTTGACGATCTTTCCGAAAGCCAGGATCGCGTGGATGATATCTTTGGCGATGACATAAGCGGGTGCCGCTTTGGCGCCGAAGAATACCGTGATCGGTCTGCGCGGCCTGTAGCCGTCTTTGATATGCAGGTAGCAGTCGATCGCCCACAGAAGGTTGAGCTGCTGTCTCTTATACTCATGCAGGCGCTTGATCTGCACGTCATAGACAGATTCCGGATCGACCTTGTCGCCCTGGTACTTGTAGAGCCAGTCCGCGAATTTCTTCTTCTCCGTGTTCTTCCTGTTGACAATGCACTGCAGAAAAGCCGGATCCTCCGCGTAGGAAAGGAGCTGCTCGAGCTGCTTCGCGTCGGTCTTCCAGCCTTCGCCGATCTTTTCGCTGATCAGCTCGGTGAGCTCGGGATTGCACTCGACGACCCATCTGCGGAAAGTGATCCCGTTGGTCTTGTTGTTGAACTTCTCGGGATAGAGCTTGTAGAAATTGTTGAGCTCTGTATTCTTAAGGATCTCCGTGTGAAGTCTCGCCACGCCGTTGACCGAGTGGCTGTAGTGAATGTCCAAATGGGCCATATGCACGTTGCCGTTCCCGTCGATGATCTGCACGGACGGATCGCTGTATTTTGCCTTAACGGCGTCGTTCATCCTCTTAATGATCGGCATCAGGTGCGGAACGACAGCCTTAAAGAAGTGCTTGGGCCATGTCTCCAGCGCCTCCGCCAGGATCGTGTGGTTCGTGTAGGCGCAGACGTCCGTCACGATCTGATACGCCTCTTCCTCCTCGATCCCTTTTTCTGCCAAAATACGGACCAATTCAGGAATTACCAGGGACGGATGGGTGTCGTTGATCTGGATCGCGGCGTAATCCGCCAGGTCATGGAGATCGCTCCCGCGCTCCACACACTCATCAATGATGAGCTGCGCCGCGTTGCTGACCATGAAATATTCCTGATAGACGCGGAGCATTCTGCCCGCCTCGTCGCTGTCATCGGGATAGAGGAAGAGCGTCAGGTTCTTCTCGATCTCTTCTTTGTCAAAGTCAATGCCCGATCCGATCAGCCTCTCGTTGACTGTATCCAGGTCGAAAAGGCGCAGGCGCCCGCACTTGCTGCCGTAGCCGGTGACGTCGATCTCATACATGGTGGAGACAAGCTCCAGGTCGCCGCACTGCACCTTGTAGTGCCTGTCGGTCCTTCTCATCCAGTTGGCCATGCCCCACTTGCGCCAGTAATCCGGTCTCGCGTGCTGCTTGTTGTCCTCAAAGGACTGCTTGAACAGGCCGCAGTGATAGGCAAGACCTACGCCGTCTGCGGGAAGGCCCAGGGTCGCCAGGCTGTCGATAAAGCAGGCCGCAAGTCTTCCGAGGCCGCCGTTTCCTAGGGAGGGCTCGTACTCGAACTCCTCCAGGTCGGTGATGTCCTTGCCGGCCTCTGCCAGCTCTGCCTTCACTTCATCATAGATCCCCAGGTTGATCAGGTTGTTGGAGAGGAGCTTACCGATCAGGAACTCCGCCGAAATATAGTATACTTTCTTCTTTCCGCTGTTGTATCCCTTGTCTTTGCAGGCGTCCTGCGTCAACTCGAGGGCCGCGTTGTAGAGTTCCAGGATCGTGCAGTCCTGCAGCGATTTACCGGTGTAGTCTCTTAATTTTTTCATGGTTTATACCTTTCCTTTCGTCGTCACTCTTTTGCATTTCGACTGTTTTTTTGCATCTTATCAGCACTTACAATGAATCCTTTTTATAAGTGTGCATTATAATGATTTTACGTCACACTTTACTTGCAATATCACGGCATAAAATAGTACAATAATGATATTGATGTTTGTTTATCATGCAAACGAAGCTTTTCAGCGCTTCCGGACCGCTGCGGCAGACCGTCTTCCGCATGTAAAAGGGCTCTCCAATGAATCTCGAAGAATACTCCCAATATAAAGAAACCCTGCTGCACGAGCAGCCGGGCTTTGCTTACAACACATATCTCTGCACAATTCCCCAGGACTTTCCCCGGGTAGACCTCCACTGGCATGAGCAGATGGAGATCATTTATGTCATTAAAGGCAGCGGATCCGTCACAGTCGGCTCCCGCAAATGTCCCGTTCAGGCAGGTTCGATCATGCCGATCCTGCCGGGCGAACTTCACGCCATCGACGGGAATCCCGGCGTCCGGATGGAATACGAGAATATAATTTTCTCCCTCTCGCTCGTCGACAATCAGGTTGAAAACGACTGGGCCCGCCGCAATATTCTGACTCCCCTGCAGATGGGGACCCTTAAATTCCCGCGGCCGATCCACCGGGGCACTCCCTTCCACGAGGAAGTCTCCTCCGCCCTCGACGCCGCTGACGCCGTCTGCGGCAAGCGCCCTGACGGCTACTCCCTGCTGGTGCGCAGCTGTTTATTCCGCTTTTTCTTTGCCATTTACTCCCATCGCAGTCAGGAAGAAAGCGTTCCACCCTCGCCTTACGAGGACGCCATCAAGCAGGTCCTGCTCTACGTCCAGAACCATTTTGCCGAGCCCATCACCGTCAGCGACGCCGCCGGCCTGATCGACTACAGCGACGCGCACTTCATGCGCGTCTTCCGCCGCGAGACAGGCTTCACCTTCGGCGAATACCTCGCCGACTACCGCCTGCGCTACGCCTCCTACCTCCTTCGAGAGAGGCCTGACTCCATAGGCGCCATCGCTTCCCAGTGCGGCTTTGACAACTTTTCCTACTTCATCCGGCGCTTCCGCCGCAAATACGGCATGTCCCCGAGGGAATACCGCGCCGCGGGGCGGTGAACATCGGGGGTGTCGATCACACTCGGATGCTGTTCCGGGCAGAATGTGCCGTTGTGCCGGCACTTGTTTCCAGAGGGGCCGCTGCGCTGACGCTTGTTTCGGGGGGATGTACCGCTGCGCTGACGCTTGTTTCTGGGAGGATGTGTCGTTGCGCTGACGCATGTTTCTGGGAGGATGTGTCGTTGCGCTGATGCTTGTTTCAGGGCAGACTGTCC
The DNA here is from genome assembly GCA_017448455.1 of Oscillospiraceae bacterium. GTDB lineage: Bacteria > Bacillota > Clostridia > Oscillospirales > Oscillospiraceae > Limivicinus. The sequence continues at coordinate 3,393 of JAFSLL010000179.1, forward strand.
CCCGAAAAGGCAGCTTTTTTCAATCCGAGGGGGCTGAATTTTCTTGTGCCGAGCGCGCCCCCCCCCCCGAAAAGGCAGTTTCTTTCAATCCGGGGGGCTGAATTTTCTTGTGCCGCACGGGACAGCCCCACGAAAAGGAAGATTTTCAAGAACCGGGGGGGGGGACGAAGAAAATGTCTTCAAAAAGCAGTCTCAACTCTTCAATTTCCCCCAGTTTCTGCGCTTTTTCAGCATTAGTTTCACGATCGAATTCGTAGAATTGCTTAGTTGTCTTGATGTCTGTATGACCCATCTGTGCGATGCGCATAGTATCAGGAACATTATTTGCAGCTAAAATCGATGCGTACGTTTTCCGCAGTTTATGAGGGGATTTGTACTCGATATGCAGTTCATTCTCGCAGATATCTCTAAGATG
>JAFSLL010000180.1 GCA_017448455.1 Oscillospiraceae bacterium
TGTTCTGCCCCGCATTGGTTATTTCTCTTGTCCGTTGACTGTCAGCTCCTTTTTGAATATAATAAATCCAGAAAAAGATACCATTTCACCCGGAGGGAAACACATGAAAATCTGCTATACAGTCAGAGAGGTAATACAGAGAGAGAATTATTATGCCGCAGTAACGGACGGCTTAGAAATCCGGATCTGGTTTCTGACGGATGATATACTCCGCATCCGGGCCGGCTTTGACGGGGACTGGGACGAGGCTTCCTACAGCCTGGTGATGACGGCGTGGGATTCCCGCACAGACGAACTGTTTGACGGAGAGCGCAGACGCGTAGAAACGGCCCCGTCCCGCCTGACCGACAGTGCGGAGGAAGCTGTTTTACAGGGTAGCCGCCTGCGCGTTGTGATCCATAAAAACCCGTTTTTTATCTCTGTATTCGACCGGAACGGAGAGCTGATCCACGAGGATATCCCGGAGCTCGGTTACCGGGAAGACAGCAACCGCCGGCGGATTCATACTGTACGCATAGAGGATGAGGATCACTTTTACGGCTTCGGGGAAATGGCCGGGCATCTGGACAAGGCACAAAGCTTTCTGCGTATGTCCGCCGGAGATGCCTTCGGCTATGATGCGGAAAAAACAGACCCTCTTTATAAGCACATCCCCTTTTATATCCGCCTCTCCGGAAAAAGCGGAACTGCCGTCGGATATTTCTACCACAACACGGCGGAATGCAGCTTCGATCTGGGAAAAGAAAGACGGAACTATTGGCATCGCTATGCCTCTTACACGGCAGACGCCGGGGACATCGACCTCTTTCTGATTGCCGGGCCTGAAATCCGCAGCATTATCAGCAGATATACCGATCTTACCGGCAAGTCCGTCCTGCTGCCTAAAGCGGCCCTGGGATATCTGGCCTCGTCCATGTATTATGCAGAGCTGCCGGAAAACTGCGATGAGGGTATCATGAGTTTTCTCGATACCGCCAAAGCAGAGGGCTTCCCGATGGACGGCTTCCACCTTTCTTCCGGCTACTGTGCAGTGGATACACCTGCAGGCTTAAAACGCTGCAGCTTCACCTGGAACAGGCGGCGCTTCAAAGAACCTGCCCTCTGGTTTTCCGCCATGGAAAAACGCGGTATTCTGGTTTCGCCCAACGTCAAGCCCGGTATGCTGCTGGTGCATCCCCTGCTGGAGCAGATGAAAAAGGATAAGCTGTTCGTCCGGGCAGATCCGGAAATTGACCCCTCTTCCCCCGGATATCATGAGGGCTTCGCTGTCGGCACCTGGTGGGGCGGCAAGGGTCTGTTCACAGATTTCACCTCTCCGGAGGCAAGGGCACACTGGAAGGAATACCTCAAGGACGGTCTGCTCTCATATGGCTGCAAATCAGTCTGGAACGACAACTGTGAATACGATTCGATGACGGATAAAGATGCCGTCGTCTGCTTTGAAGGCAAAGGGAGTACCATCGGAAAGCTGAAAGCCGTGATGCCCAACCTGATGTGCAAGCTTTCCAACGAGGCCATCACGGAATATCACGGCAATGTGCGCCCGTATTCCGTGTGCCGCTCCGGCTATGCCGGTATCCAGCGCTATGCGCAGGTATGGGCAGGCGATAATGCAACAGGCTGGGATACCCTGAAATACAACATAGCCACTATCCTCGGTATGGGGCTTTCCGGCGTGGCAAACCAGGGCTGCGACGTCGGAGGATTCTGCGGCCCGGCGCCGGAGGCTGAGCTGCTGGTGCGCTGGGTGCAGAACGGTATTTTCCAGCCCCGCTTCTCCATTCACTCCACTAACACTGACAACACAGTCACAGAGCCATGGATGTACAGCAGTGCAACGGAACTGATCCGCTCGGCCATCCGCTTCCGCTACCGCCTGAGCCCGTATTTCTATTCGCTCGAAGCGCGTGCCGCTGAAACAGGCCTCCCGATTATGGAGGCACTGGTCAGTGCTTTTCAGAATGACCCGGCCGTGTACCGGGAAGACATCAGTTTTATGCTCGGAAACAGCCTGCTGGTGGCAAATGTTGTGGAAAAAGGTCAGACTGTCAGGGATGTCTATCTGCCGAAGCTCGGCAGCGGGCAGGAATACTGGTATGACTATGAAACCAGGGAACGCTTTGAAGCCGGGCAGACCATTCACGTGCCGGTTGACCTCTCCTCCATTCCCCTCTTTATCCGTTCCGGATGCATCATTCCGCTCTCCGGAACACAGCTGATGAATCTTGCAGCGGAGAAGGTCAGGGATCTGGAACTGCTGCTGGTGCCGGACAGCGACGCCTCTTTTACCCTCTATGAGGACGACGGCGTATCCAACAGTTACCGCAGCGGCTGCTACTGCAAAACATGCATTGACATGACAGCCGGAGAGCAGACTGCCATCCGCTTTACGCGCAGCGGTTCCTATCCGACGGATGTGGAAAACGTTCTGCTGGATGTGCTGCACCGCGAAAAAGCCCCCTTCACTGTTATGCTTGGTGAAAGGGCGCTCGAACACTTTCTCTATCGCAAAAAGTTTGAAGAGGCTGAGGAAGGCTGGTATTACAGCCAGACGAAAAAGTCTGTTCTCATCAAATACCGCAACCCGGAAAAGGACTATACCGTTACCATCAGCTTTGAAAAGTTTGACCTGATCGGGATGTAAGAACCGCAAAAGCTCCGGGCAGCTATGTGCCGCCCGGAGCTTGGCTGTTATATTGCTCTGTCAGTTAAAAAATCTCTTTTGCGTAGACATCCTTGAAGTATCTGTAGGTATCCACCTTCAGCTCGCCGCAGGCTGCCTCATCACAGGCAATCACGGCATTGTTGTGCATCTGCAGTGCGGAAATAGTCCACTTGGAGCTCACACCGCCTTCCACGCAGTGGGCAAGTGCTCTGGCCTTGTTGTGGCCGTTGACGAGCAGCAGCACTTCACGGGAATCACAAACAGTTCCGACACCCACGGACAGAGCCTGTGCAGGCACCTTTTCCGGATCGTTGCCAAAAAAGCGGGAGTTCACAATGCGGGTATCTTCCGTGAGGTCTCTGATGCCTGTTCTGGAGGTGAGGGAA
>JAFSLL010000181.1 GCA_017448455.1 Oscillospiraceae bacterium
CGCGACAACGCCTACAAGCTCATGTCAAAGTCTAAGGAAGCTCCCGGTGTCCCCCCCAGGAAAGCTGTGGACGTCAGTGCAGACGATTTTGACGAAGGCTGACTGTAAACAGAAATGATTATCTCTGCCCTGCACACCGTCTCGTCCGAGCATATCAACATTTTGTTTGAAGACGGAACGGAAATCCGCTCCACGCTCGGCGTCATTACAGAAATGATGCTATTCCGCGGTAAGGAGCTCGACGACAGTGCTGTTGAACAGCTGCGCGCGCTGTCTGCAAAAGCATTTGCCGTGGAAAAGGCTGTTGAGCTGCTTTCCTACCGGCAGATGTCCGGAAAGGAAATGCGCAGCAAGCTGATCCGCAAGGGCTTTGAAGCGGAAGCGGCGGAGGCCGCCGTTGCCAAACTGTTTGAGCTTCGCCTGCTGGATGATGAGCAGTATGCAGCGGCAGTGGTCAGACATTATACCGCTAAGGGTTACGGTGCCGGGAGAATCCGCGCGGAGCTTGCTCACCGCGGTGTTGACCGCGATTACTGGGACGAGGCGCTTGCCTTCGCTTCCGGCAGCGATGATAAACTGATATCCTATATCCGCTCGCATCTGCGCGATCCGGATGACCGCGACCAGAAGCGCAAGGTTTCTGCAGCGCTGTACCGCAGAGGCTATTCCTGGGATGAAATCCGTTCTGCTCTCAGCCGGTTTTCATCCGGGTCAGAGGATGACTATGAATAATACATTTGCTTTGATATCTCTCGGCTGTGCCAAGAATCTTGTCAACAGCGAGCAGATGCTTTATCTGATGAATGAGGCAGGTTACGCCCTTACGCCGGATCCCGACGGAGCTGATCTTGTCATTATCAACACCTGCGGTTTCATCGATTCCGCAAAAAGTGAGGCCATCGATAATATACTTGAAATGGCTGAGCTGAAAAAGGCAGGCAGACTGAAAGGCATTATCGTCACAGGCTGCCTCTCGCAGCGCTATCAGGAATCCATTCTGGACGAACTGCCGGAGATAGACGCTGTGCTCGGTGTCGGCAGTTTTTCCGAAATCGTGCAGGCGGCCGACGCTGTGCTGAACAGCTCCTCCTACCGCTCCTTTGCCGATAAAAGCGCCCCCGTGGATGAAATTCCGCGCGTTGTGTCCACCGGCCCCTCCTGGGCCTATCTGCGTATCGCGGAGGGCTGCGACAATTTCTGCGCTTTCTGCGCCATCCCGCAGATCCGCGGGAGATACCGTTCCCGCCCGATGGAAGCCGTGCTGGAAGAAGCGCGTGATCTTGCCGCTCACGGCGTGAAAGAGCTGATCGTCATAGCGCAGGATATCACCCGCTACGGCACTGACCTCTATCATCACCGTTCCCTTGCCGAGCTCTGCCGCCGTCTGGCGGAAATCCCCGGTGTGGAATGGATACGCCTGCATTATCTCTATCCCGATCAGTTTGATGACGAGCTGATTGATGAGCTCGCCTCCAACGATAAAATTGTCAAATATCTGGATATCCCCATCCAGCACATCAATGACGGTATTCTGAAAGCCATGAACCGCCGGGGCACAGGAGAAGATATCCGTAAGCTCTTTTCCAGGTTGCGGGAACGCATCCCCGGCCTTGTTCTGCGCACGAGCCTGATCACCGGTCTTCCCGGCGAAAGCGAAGCGGAGTTTGAAGAGCTCTGTGAATTCCTGCAGGAAGCCCGGATCGAACGGGCAGGCGTATTTCCCTTCTCCCCCGAGGAGGGCACGCCCGCGGCAAAAATGCCCCATGCGGATGCAGAGGAAGCTCAGCGCCGCGCGGAACTGGTGATGGGTCTTCAGGGCCGTATTATGGACGATTTCTGTCAGGGGCTCGTCGGCAAAACGCTCCGTGTTCTCTGTCTGGAAACCGACTTGGAAACCGGCCTGCTTTCCGGCCGCAGCTATGCGGATTCCCCGGACATTGACGGCTGCGTCCTGTTTGAAGGCAACTGTCCGGAAGGCGAATTTGCAGACGTCCTGATTACCTCCGCGGAAGACGGAATTCTGTACGGAGAGGAGGTCACCGCTTGAATACCACAGCCAACAAAATCACCTTGCTGCGCATACTCCTCGTTCCTGTTTTTCTGATTCTGGAATATACCGGGCGTCCGGTGGCTGCTTTTGCCGTCTACGTGCTGGCTTCCCTTTCCGATCTTGCGGACGGTTATATTGCGCGCCATTATAATCAGATCACCGTGATCGGAAAATTCATGGACCCACTGGCTGACAAAATGCTGGTGCTTTCCGCCATGTGTTATCTGATTGAAGCCGGCGTGATGCCCGCCTGGGCGGTAGCTGCCGTGATCTTCCGGGAGTTTGCGGTTTCGGGGCTGCGTCTCATCGCGGCTCAGAAGAATATTGTGATCGCCGCGGCGCAGTCAGGCAAAATCAAAACGGCCTGTACCATGGTCTGTCTGGGGCTGATGCTGCTCCTCCTTTCCCGCCCGCAGCCGCTGCTCAACGGCATCTGTACCGGGCTGATACTCGTGACCACTCTGTATTCAGGTTTTGAATACTTTAAAAATAACATTCAGGTTTTTAAGGAATCCGAATAAAATCAGGAGTTTAACAATATGATCCTTTATAACTCAGCTACAAGAAAACGCGAGGAATTCGTCCCCATCAATCCGGAGCTCGTTTCCATGTATACCTGCGGTCCAACAGTCTACCACTTTGCTCACATCGGCAACCTGCGCTCCTATATTATGGAAGACGTTCTGGAAAAGTATCTCCGCTACACCGGTTACAACGTCAAGCGTGTTATGAATATTACCGACGTCGGCCACCTGACCTCCGATGCCGACGAGGGCGAGGATAAAATGCTCAAAGGTGCAAAGCGCGAGCATAAATCCGTTATGGAAATCGCAAAGTTTTATACTGACGCCTTTTTCTCTGACTGCGCAAAGCTCAACATCAAAATGCCCGATGTTGTGGAACCCGCCACCAACTGCATTGACGACTATATCCGCATCATCACAAAGCTGCTGGATACCGGATATGCCTACCTGGCAGGCGGCAATGTATATTTTGACACTTCCAGGCTTGACAAGTACTATGTCTTCAATGATTTCAACGAAGAAGACCTCGCTGTCGGCGTCCGCGAGGGTGTGGA
>JAFSLL010000182.1 GCA_017448455.1 Oscillospiraceae bacterium
CTTCTTTTTCCTCCTCGTATCTATGTTTCGGAAAACGGAAAAACAGCCGGTGCTTTAATCCGCTTTCTCAAAAAGCCACTCACAATAATATCATAACAATCCTCAATAATCAAAAATAAAATGACTTTTTTGGGTAACGAAGATAACGGAGGGTTTATTGACCTGTTGCCAAATCGGAAAAAATGACGTATAAATACATAAAAAATATGCTGTTTTGCGGAAAGGATATATTATGCCTGACGACAATTATACAATTAGAAACAACGATGACGGCTCACAGCAGTATGTAAACCACGCCCAGGCATGGCAGGTCACCACAGACGCCATGCGCTCTGCAGAGGATGCCGATCAGAAAAAGAAGATCATGTCCGATTATCTCCAGGGGATCAGAGGCGAGATAAATACCGCCCATATGCAGGCCGAAAGTCTGGGTGCTTATTCTAAGACCTGTAAAGATGTCTATTCAAGGGAAGAGCGGAAAAAGCAGATCACTAAAAAGGGAACCCGGCTTTGGCAGAAAAACACAAATGCCGTTGCCATTGAAAAGCAGGAAGAAGTACGCCAGAAGAAGATGCGGGAGCGGGCCGCTAATGCCGTCAGAAAGGGCGGCTACAACTACAGAGCCTCCTCTCCCGCCCTCATCGCCCTTTCCGCTTACATGGGCGGCAGCACCAGAGCCAATACGGCCCTTTTAAGATCCTATGTTCAGGGTGACAAAGGACTTGTCCTGCAGGCGTGTATCAGAGAATTCATGACCCTTGATCTGGACCATCTGGATCTCAGATCGGACGGGAAAACGGCGGAGAACGCAGAAATACTTGAAAAGCTCAGTGAACGCTTCAGCGGGATACAGTACCTTGTCACCACCTCTTCGGCCGCTTACGCAGAGCTTCCGGAGAACCTCAGGATCTCCTTCGAGAAGTATTACGGAAAAGCAAATACCGTGGTGACGCAGTACAGGCTCAAAAAGCTGGTTATGACCGACAGCTATTACAGGACCCATGAAAACAGGGAGATCGGCACCGACCTTAGCGGAAAGATGACTGCCGAGCAGCGAAATCTCGCCGAAATGATCTGGCAGTATAACGGGGGACTGGGAATCTTCTTAAACAGAGCAGAGGATTATTACAAAAACGGGACCCTTAAAGGCCTTATGGCAGCGCTGAGAAGAGACGGCGTAAGCAAGGAGAGGCTGTCTCTTCAGGACAGGCTCAGGAAGCGCCGCGAGGAGCTGGAGAAAAGAGGGCTGGCCGCCCGCATGGATGATTTCATCCTGAGAGAAAGGCATGTCAATATAAGCGGAAGTCTGGGAGTGATCGGTCATGCCCGTAATCTGACTGCCTGTAAGCTGACAGGCGATCCCGATAAGGATCTTGCTCTTCTGCCCGAGATCATGGATCAGCGCGAGGTGCTTGAACAGACCGGCAAGATGCGCAGGGACAGCAAAAACACCTATTACATGGAGCAGTCCGATTTTCAGATAGGTTTAGCCGATGCTTCTGTCGATATGCTCTCCTGCCTTAAGCGTATGGAGCAGGATCTGCTCAGCATCGGACGCCTTACCCGCGGCGGAGCTCTGGATGCCGCGGTCAGTCAGGAACAGATCAACGTCTGCAGGGAAAGATATAGTCAGGATCTTGCTGAGTATAATGATAAAATGCAGGCTTTAAAGGCTCTCAGAAGCTCCCGCTATGTCTTAAAGCCCGAAGAATCACCCGAAAATGCCGTATACGCAGAGGAAAATGGCGAAAACAAGGCAGAAAAAAAGGATCCCGTATCCAAAGCAAAGGAGCTGATCTCTGACCTTACCGCCGATAAGTTTACCGATTACAGCATCTACCTTAACAGGGATCAGATCTGTGCTTTATCGAAGGAATGTAAGGATACGGAGGTTTCCGGTGTTCTTGATATCCTTTCCAAAAAGGCTGTTTCGCTCTGGAAGGCAAAGCGCCTGCTTAATGTAAACGCTGCCCTGAAAAACAATAAAAACGATAAGAGCCTCAAGGCCGAGGCGAAAAGACTTAAGGAATCCGGAAATGATGATACTGCGGATGCCATGACCAGGCTTCGGGCCGAAGCGGAGAAAAAGCAATTTGATTTCCAGGATCTGAAGGCGGAAGCGAGACACTACACCTGCCAGTACGACTGGGCCGTCACTTCAAAGGGAGAAGGCGGAAGAGGTCTGATCTTGAGCGTGGCCGGTGCCTATTACAATAATCTGAATAAAAAACACGGATCTGACAGGGAACTTGAGCACGGAGAAGCAAAGTATAACGAAGCAGTTCAGAGGCTGCAGCAGCTTCCAGCCGAGATCACCGGCCATCAGGACGGTACCCCTCTCCTGCTTCATAAAGGGGATGAGGACGTTCCCGACATCGACATCACAAAATATTATGAAGACAGCAGCAAGGACGCTCTTAAGGCAAAGATAGGTGATATCAAAGAGGCTCTTGCGGGACATGAAAATGATTATCCCGATGAGCTTAAAACCGCTCTTACGGCCATGGAGCACTATGTAAAGATCAAATATATCGTAACGACCGATACAACCGAAATGGAAATGGCCTTTCTGGATAAATTCCGGAAGGATATGAACCGTGCCTTCCGGAAAATGAAGAACATAAGTTTTACGGATACTGTCACAAAGGGGATGCTTGATATCATGGAGGAGATATATACCCTTGGACGGGGGAAGCTCAGGGATAAGGATAATCCAAACCATATTACGGATGCCGAGTTCGCAGCTGCCATAGAGCAGCCTGCCATCCATACGATGTATTCCGAAAATGATCTGACCGAAAGCAATGTGAAGGATATCCCGCTCTTTACGCACAGGCCCAATCTGAATGACATCAAGCAGGGCAATGTTGGGGACTGCTACTTCATGTCGGCGGTTACCGCCTTTGTTCAGAGTAACCCCGAAGGGGTCATGAACATGTTTTATGATATCGGCGACGGAAATGTACTTGTAAGGCTTTATATGGGCTATGACGAGAATAACCGGAGAGTGGACACGGATGAGGACTTAATGCTCCCGGAGGTAACACTGCGGCCGGTCTATATCAAGGTAAGAAAGGATTATGATCTGAACACTGTCTCCTTCGACTGTATGTGGGTACAGCTTTTGGAAAAGGCGTATGCGTCCACAGGTGCCCAGCATAAGACCATGCAGGTAGATCCCGTTACGGGCGAGCTGAGGAATTTTATCACCGAGATCTCCGGCGGACTGCCTCCGAAAATTCTGATGCACCTTACGGGAAATAAAGACTGCTGGTCTCACGACAAGCCTGAGCATAAGGATTCACTCTTTACGGAAGACGCCGTGGAAGAATACCGGATGCGCAGCATGTTGAGCGGAGTACATCCTGTTCTTCACTCCGACATCTGGAAAGAGATAAAACTGCTCGGGCATGAGCAGGGTGAAGAGCCGGATGCATGGGAAAACCGGGTTCTCGAGATCGTCCGGACGAAGATCTCGGAATACAATAGTCTCCTTTATGAGCAAATGGCTATAATATCAAACGATATTATAAAGAATATCCCCGGCGTATCTCCCGAGGATCTGTCCGACGTACAAAAAAAATTCTTTGAAATATTTGTTACTGACCCGCAGACCGCAGCGGAACGGGTTAAAAACAATCTTCACAGCGAGGCACCGGATATCGGTGACGGCACGGATCTCATTGATCCTTCCTCAGTTATCGGTTCTCTGTACGAATGCTTCGAAAAAGGCCTCCCTGCTCAGGATATCATTTCGCAGTTCAGTAAAAAGGATACCTGGTACAGGCCGGTGAAATTCGCAGGAAATGCAGAACAGCAGAAGAACGGAAGAAAACTACTTGCTGAATTTGCCAGGACACAAAACAAGACTATGACCGAGTACAATCCTGACGATCGTTATACTCCCGAGGAAATGATCTTTCTCCACGATGTCAGAGCCGCCGGAAAAAGAAAAGAGGGAATACATTTCGGGGTATTCGGACATGCGATGGATATACTGGATGCACAGCTTAAAAACGGACGCTGGTATCTGCTGGTGAGGGATACCCATAATGTCAGAAACTACAGGTATGAAAAAAACAGTAAGGGCAATCTGGTAGGGATCGCCGGTAAAACCTCCTATGACATCAACCAGAGTGTCCGCAGGCTTGACGGCGAATGGAGCGCCCGCGTGCGCGAGGGGTTTTACCAGAAGATCGGCGGGGACGGCAAGCCCAGGGGCAAGCCCACGCATTTTGATCTGGCAAGCGCCTCCGGAAGGATCCGGGGGGGGGTGCTCTCCAGCGGGGATTTTCTTCTGCAGGGGGCGGGACTCAGGGTGAAGGGCGGGGGCAAGGTGGATTTCGTCGGGGAAAGGCTTGATTGTGATTTTGATGTGGACATGAAGAATGTGCCGGATTTTCCCATGCGTCTGCACGGCAGTTTTGACAACATGAAAACCTCCATCGGCGCTGGAGAGCTCATCCTCAATACCATCGGCGGCATCGGCCAGGGCGTTGCGGATATCTTCGGGGGCATCATCGACGGCGCGGGACGCCTGCTTTCGCCGTCCGGAAAAGGAAAATAGCACGCGGGTCTAGGCTGTCGGCGCGCCGTAGTCCACATGGGCGAGCGCCAGGCCCGGCGCCGGCGCCGTCATGGCCGGATTCCCGCGGCGTGAGCGGGCCGCGAGAATGGCGGGCACCTCGTCAGGAGCGATCCTGCCCCGGCCGGCGCTTGCCAGAAGCCCGGCGATATTGCGCACCATCTGTTTCAGAAATCCGTCAGCCGTGATTGTGAGGCGCAGTTCAGGGGCGTGCGGAGGGTAGAACTCCTGGTGGGGCATGGGTTCGATGGCTGCCGCAAAGATTGTGCGGACGGTGCTTTCCATGTCCGTGCCGGCGTTTTGCAGGCTTCTGTAGTCCTGTTGCCCCGCAAGATGGGGGAGGCAGGCTTTCATGGCGGAGAGGTCGAGCGGCCCGCAGGGCCAGACAAAAGGCGCAAGCGGCGGCGGGACGAACGCCGTCTCCGGCCAGAAGCGGTAGATGTAGGTTTTGCGTATCGCGTCCCTGCGGGCATGAAAGGCCGTCGCGCAACGCACGGCGGACAGGATGCGGATGTCTTTGGGCAAAAGCGCGTTCAGGCTGTGTTGCCAGTTGGTGACGGCGCTGTCGTCGGGCACGTCGCAATGGGCCACCTGCCCGTGGGCGTGTACGCCGCTGTCGGTGCGTCCGGCTCCGAAAATCCGCACAAAGCCGCCAGCAAGCGTGGCGAGAGCCTGTTCAAGCGCCGCCTGGACGGTGGGCGGCGGGGATTCCCTTTCCTGTATC
>JAFSLL010000183.1 GCA_017448455.1 Oscillospiraceae bacterium
CAGTACCCCGAAACGCCGGAACAGATCCATTTTTACGCGGTTCCCATAACAGAACGGATCATGCCGCCAGTCATCCGGGGAAACGCCCCGCTTTTCACAGTATCCGCTTTCAAAGAAGCGCTCCATGAAGTGCGGCAGCAGGGCAAGAACGTCGGTATCCCGATAGCGTGCTTCCGTGATCCAGGTGAAGTGGTTGATCCCGGAGGCGTCGATCACAAGTTCATGACGATCCGGACGGGGAATGCCAAGCTCTTCCTGCAAAACACAGCAGAGGAAATCTTCTGCGTTGAATACTTCATGGCAGCAGCCGAAAGCCCTGATCCCGGGAAAAACATCGAAAAGAGTTTTGCAGCAGATCGTCATCGGGTTGGTGAGATTGATGACCCAGGCATTCGGACAGCAGCGGGCAATTGCCCTGGCAAACTCCTCATAGATGGGCACCGTCCGCATGGCACGAAGGACACCGCCCGGCCCTACGGTATCACCTACCGACTGCCAGATGCCGAACGCTTCCGGGGCATGGACATCGGAGTGCATTTCATCAAACGTCCCGGGAAGGATGGAACATGCCACAAAATCAGCGCCTGTGAGCGCTTCGTCAAGGGACGAGGACACCGTATAATCCCATCGGGAGAGGGTATCGGGATGTTCGTTGATCCTTCTGCCAATCGCCTGGTTTCGGCGTGCGGCTTCCTGATCGATATCGTAGAGGGCAATCTCACCGGTAAGGCCTTCCGTCAGGGCAAGGTCATTCATAAAGACACGTGCCCAGGCTTTGGAGCCGCCCCCGATATAAGCAAGTTTGATGTGTTTCATGGCAGGTAAGGATTCAGGAGAGACGTTTGATCTCGGTATAGGCGAGAAGGAAGGGGGCGACCCCTTTGGCATCATTCTCTACTACAGGCTCGGAGATATAATACTCATAACTGCCGTCTCTGCGCAGATTATTGGCGGGGCCAAGACCGGCAACCAGACAGATGCCCCCGAGATTCAGCACATCGCCGGAAAAAGAAAGGTACTTCTCTGCAATACCGAAGAAAGTCTTTTGACCGTATGCGGCATAATCTGCTTTCAGCACGCCGAGACGGGCGCCCTTTAACATAGCATAGGCGATCATGGAACTGCCGCTGGTCTCCAGATAATTCCCCTCACGGCCCGGCTGATCCGGAACCTGCCAGTACATACCGGTATCTTCCTCCGCAAAACGATGGATGCTTTCCATCAGGGAAGAGAAGATCCCGCTGAGCTTTTCGCGCTGCGCTCCGGCAGGCAGGATCTCGAGCAGGTCTGCCAGTGCGACAGAGAACCAGCCGATGGAGCGAAGCCAGAAGTTGGCGGAGCATCCGGTTACGGGATCTGCCCAGAAAATGCTGCGGCCGGCATCATAGCCGTGATAATAAAGCCCGGTCAACGGATCCCGCATACGACGGGAAACCGTTTCGATCTGCTGAACGATGTCGGAAAAATCCCCGGAGCCGAATGATTTTTCATATAAGGCATAAAACGGCTGCGCCATATAGATCCCATCCAGCCAGACCTGGTCGGGATAGATGGCTTTATGCCAGAAATTCCCTTCCTCCGTACGCGGCTGATGTAAAAGCTGCTGATACAGGACATCTGCAGCAAGGCGGTATTTTTCCCGGCCGGTCTTCCGGTAAAGAGGGAAGAGGATCCTGCCCTCATTGATATCATCAAGATTACAGGCGGAAGCGTCATAGGTGCGGATCGAACCGTCTTCTGATACAAAAGCATCCGCAAAGCCTTCGACGAAATCAAAATAGCGGTAGTCGCCGGTGATTTCCGCCATGGCCAGAAGAGCTGTGAGCATGCATCCGTCGATATAATTCCAGTTGGTCGGCTTTCCCTGACGGATCCGTTCGATATTCCACTGGGTACGCTCCGGAGTGGAGGTCTGAATCAGATGAAGAATATAGGCATCGATCTGTTCAGAAAGCGTCATTCGTTTCCCTCGCTTTCCGTAACGTTCTCCTGAGAAAGGGCTTCATAATGATCTGCAATCACTGCTTTGCCGACAACTCCTTTCAGAGAAACATTTTTCAGCATGACCTGACGAACGTTGTCAAAATACAGCCCAAGACGGCAACGCTCCTCGGCAAAATTCTGCATGGCGGGAACGCCGGGTTTCGCAGTTTCCGAAAAAGAAACGGACACGTTTTCGAAGCACACGCTGTCAATCGGGCTCTCCGGCAAACCGTCGATATAGCAGGCGGCAACTTCCGCATCGGTACATACCATGTTGGTGAAGCGGAAGGAACCGAAATGCGGGGTGCGCTCGTCAACCGGAAGGGAATCGCGCGACCAGACATATTCGCTGTAGCGATCCGGATCACAGCAATTATACCACAAGTTGATGACCACCGGCGTGAGGACACCCTCCATACGGATGCCATCGAAAACAACATTGTTGATGCGGCAGTCTTCTCCGCGTCCGCGGCGCGCTTTGATGCGAAGCCCACGGTCGGTGCCGCGGAAAAAGCATTTGCTTACAGAAAGATCCTGTACGCCGGCACCGATCTCACTGCCGAGCGTAAGAGCGCCGTGCCCGAATTCCATCAGGCAGTTCCGTATGATATGACGGCTGGCAGGCTGTTTCAGCTTGCGGCCAAGTTCCATCTTGCCGGATTTTACGGCTATACAATCGTCTCCAACGCTGAACCGGCAGCCGATGATCTTGACATCATCACAGCCTTCCGGATCGAGAGCGTCGGTATTGGGACTGTCTTTCGGTGCGGTGACAGAAACATCAAAGAAAGATACTGCAGCGGAATAGTATGGATGCAGCTGCCAGGAAGGAGAATTGCAGGCAGCGATTCCGTGAAGCGTGACGTTGCTGCAGCGGTTGAAGAACAGAAGACGCGGCCGCGCAACGGGGAGCGTACGGAAGACCTGCCACCAGTCGCTGTTCTGGGCATTCCCGTCAATGCATCCCGGGCCGATAATCGTAATATTCTCCGCATAGGAAGCAGTCACCAGGGACTGATACATCGGCACGCAATTGCCTTCAAAACCGCCGAAATACAACTCTTCTCCGGTAACCTGATCCGGAACGGAACCGGGAATGACCGGATAGTCCGCCCTGTTGGGGGAACCCAGCAGATGGGCGCCCTCCTGAAAATCCAATGTGAGATCACTTTTGAGGGAAAGCGGAGAGGTGAGATAACATCCGGGAGGGAAAATCAGCCGCCCTCCGGCGGGCAGACAGGCAATCGCTGTCTGAATAGCAACGGTATCATTCGTCTCCCCGTCTCCGACGGCACCAAAATCACGAACATTGACAGCACAGTGTTCTGCCTGCGTCCTGAAGGAGAGCGTCTCCTTCTTTCCGTCGTCGAAGAGAAGATCCAATGTGTATGAAGAAGACGGCTGCAGAGAGAACAGGGAAAAAACATTGCGTCCTTCCCTGCGGACCTCTTCACCGTTGAGAAAGATCCGGAAGGAGAGGGGGGCATAAAAAGGAGCGGAAGAATCCAGCTCAAAACAGGCGGAAACAGAGGAAGCGTACAACAGCTGAATCATGAAAAATCATTCCTTCCGTTTGTGGTACCGGTTTTTGCATTTTGTACAATGCGCAGGAATAAGAACTTTAAAGAGAGGAACATCAGATCAAAGCCGAGATAGATCAACCCAAAACCAATCGGACCAACGCCAACAGGAATCGTGTCTGAGACGCCGGTCATGCGGATGATCACGGTATTCAGGACCTGATAGAACATAAACACAAAGAACAGCACGAGAAAGGAATAGAGAATATTCAGAGGGAAACTGACGTATCCTTTTTTGGGAAACATCATCCAGCGGTCATTTTCTCCTTCGGTTTTTGCATAGAAGCGGAGAATGTTATTGACCAACAGGTCTGTGATGATCCCCATGGCAATACCGAGAACGGCAAGCTGATCCACAAGAGCAGTAAGGTAGGTGCCTAACCCCCAGAAAAAGAAGAAACAGACTGACCCGTTGAACCAGAACTTGATCAGAAGGACCTTGACCCAGTCAGAAAGGCGGATCCCATGCTTTGACCGGTATTTGGCAAGTTCCTGCGGGGAAACCTCGGGGGAGTTGGAGGCATCTGCATGGACAAGGTCATCAATCGCTTCCGAATGAAGATGATAGTAATCTTTCGCGCTGCGGTTTTCCTCTGTGGAGGGGTTGTTTTTTTTGGGCATCCTGGCCCCACCTCTTCTTTTTAAGAAAGGGAGGCTGATGCGGTAGCCTCCCGGGTCCTATTGTGAATGATCCCTTCGGCGAGCAGACAATCAGTCTTCGCCGGAGATGTCAATGTCATCCATCCTGCCGTTGTCTTCCACCTCCACAGAGGTTTTAATACTGCGCAAAATTTTTGTGTAGACCGGCAGCAGCGCAACGAGGGCAACACCGATGCAGAGCACAATGATATGGGTCATCAGCATACTGTAAGCGCTGTTGATATAGCCTTCCGGCGCAATCGGATTTTCGGCACGGTTCAAAGCGGTGTAAATCAGACCGCGGTACTGCACATCACAGAAGATGATCACAGCAATCATCAGGAACATCAGCACCAGCATCGGGATATTGACCTTTTTGCGGTGGGGGAAGGAATTGCTGAAACATACGAAAGCAAGCATAGAGAACAACATGGTAATAAACCCATACAGCCCCATGCCGGGACCCTGAATACGCGCTGTCGTGTGGGAAACATGGGTCAGATTCAGAGAATAAACAAGAAATGCGATGACGAAAACAACCAGAGGGATCGTTTGCGGTTTCCGCTTCAGGGAAACGACGATCTTGCGTAAAAACTCCGGTATATGAGAGGCATTGTTCTGTTTCACGGCTGACCCTCCTTCCGAATTGCATTGGTGGTGTCTTTGTCAAAGAAGTGCTTCCGGTTGAAGGAAACCGAAGCAATATCTCCTTCCTTATAGTTACACCAACCGCGCAGCTTGGCAGTAATCTTATCAGAGGCGGATTTGGAATCGCCCAGATGACCATGGACCAGAGTATTCATGCCGAGGTTCTCGTTGGAGAAAA
>JAFSLL010000184.1 GCA_017448455.1 Oscillospiraceae bacterium
CGAATTGAATGACCCGGATTTACTTATCCCCGTCTTTTCTCATGAACGAAGGGATCTCGATGGAGCGGAGTCCGTCTGTGCGGATTTCGCCGGTGTTAAAATCGGGTGCGGGTCTCGTAATCTGTCTCTGAGGCTCGGGAGTCACCGGTGCCTGCGGCTGTGTCTGATAGCCGGGCTGCACATAGGGAGCCTGCTGCGGCTGGAACTGCGGAGCAGCCTGGTAACCGGTCTGCTGCGGATATCCCTGCGGCATCTGCTGCTGCATGGGCTGCTGGCCGTATCCGGGATATGCCACCTGAGGTGCCTGCTGGAAGCCCTGCTGACCGAATGCGGCGAAAGCCTGCTGGCTCTGCTGAGGTGCCTTCTCCGGCTTTCTGTTGCCGATTCCGGTTGCGATTACCGTAATGGTGCAGGCATCGTTCTTGGTCTCATCAAAAGCAGCACCGAAGATAATATTGACGTTTTCACCGGTCTGTTCCTGAACATAGTTCGCGGCATCGCTCGCATCCATCAGGGAAATATCACCGGTTACATTGATAATTACGTCGGTAGCACCGTCAATGGTGGTCTCAAGCAGCGGGCTCTCGACAGCCTGCTTGATTGCTTCGGATGCTTTGTCCTCGCCCTTGCCGTGTCCGATACCGACATGAGCGATACCCTTGTCGCGCATGACAGTCTGAACATCTGCGAAGTCCAGGTTGATCAGGGAATTCAGGTTAATCAGGTCGGTGATGCCGCGGACAGCCTGCTGAAGAACTTCATCCGCTTTCTTCATGGCATCCGGGAAAGTAGTCCTGCGGTCCAGGATCTCAAGAAGCTTATCGTTCGGAATGACGATCAGTGTATCAACGGCAGTGCGGATCTTGTCGATACCGGCCAGTGCCTTGGTCATACGGACCTTGCCCTCAAAGCGGAAAGGCTTTGTCACAACACCGACAGTCAGGATGCCCTGCTCTTTAGCAATTCTTGCGATGACAGGTGCGGCACCTGTACCGGTTCCGCCGCCCATTCCGCATGTTACGAATACCATGTCCGCACCGGCGATTGCCGCGGCGATATCCTCGGCGCTCTCTTCCGCTGCTTTCTCACCTACCTCGGGATTGGCGCCTGCACCGAGTCCCTTGGTGAGCTTGGTGCCGATCTGGATCAGCTTCGGAGCCTTGCACATTTCCAGTGCCTGGACATCCGTGTTCATGCCGACCAGCTCCACACCGGAGATGCCTTCCTCAACCATACGGTTAACGGCATTGTTTCCGGCACCGCCTACGCCGATGACGATGATTTTACATGCCATTTCAGATTCATTTGCTTTAATTTCGAGCACGGGTTCCCCCTCCTTCGCGAAAATTATTCGGAAAAAATCATCTTAATAATACATTCGAACGTGTAAATAATCAACTTTATTTTCCCCGAAAAGTCACATTATTTGTTTCCGGTGTAAAGCTCTCCATCTCGAGTACACCTTTCTTTCCTTCCAGTGCAGGAAGGATTTTGGACAGGTTGGATAATTTCTCGTCCGAATACTCATCCTGTCCCAGATCAGCCCGGACACCGCCGAAGAAAATAGACATGTTTTCCTTCGAATCAAAATAAATCTTATCCGCATGCAGCTCGTATTTGCGCAGCAGCTGTGTGGTGTTCAGGATTCTGGAGAAAATCGCCTCGCTCTTCGTCGGCAGTTTTTCATACAGGATAATGTAATCAAACTGCAGGCCGGTCACCTCCGGAATGTCGCTGATCCTCTGTGTGGACGTCTCCACGACCGTTCCGTTCCGGTCAAAGTAGATATAGCTGCCGAGATGATTGATATAGCCGGCAAGCGCCTTTTCGTAAACTTTAATCTGGATCGTCTCATGGTCGAGGACGTTCAGGTCCATCCGCTCGATGAAGGGAAATTCCGGCATGTCCCGGAAGCGGTACTTCACGCTCATGACAAGCGAATTATCGCCCAGAAATCCCTCCATGACCCGCTCGCTGATCTCCTCGTTCGAATACCGCGTATTCCCGTCTACATAAACCTTCGTCACCCGGAAATGTTCGACAAGATAAAACACGGTGACGGTGAGGGTCACCGCGGCAGTCAGCAGTATAATCGCGGCGCGGATGTTTCTTCTTCGCAGCTTGGCCCGGATATAATCGTCCGGACTCTCATACATCTCCCGCTCGCGATACCTCTCTTCCGCAGACAGTTTCTTCACTTTCTTCTGACCGCCTCTTCATATCTTCCGCGGCGGGCAACGGAAAGAACCATTCCGATCTCGGCCAGCATCAGAATAATGGAAGATCCGCCGTAGCTGATAAACGGAAGCGTAACACCGGTGTTCGGCATCGTATTGGTCACAACGGCGATATTCAGAATAACCTGAACCGCGACATGCGTAATAACGCCCGAAACAATCAGCCCGCTGAACAGATCCTCCGCGCGGTTTGCGACCACGACGAACCGCCAGATCAGGATCAGGAACAGAAGCATGACGCCGATGGCACCGAACAGTCCGAGTTCCTCGCAGACAATAGAAAAAATCATGTCGTTCTGCGCTTCCGGAATAAAGCCCAGCTTCTGGACACTCTGCCCAAGGCCTTTGCCGAAAAAGCCGCCCGAACCGATGGCATACAGCGCCTGCAGCGTCTGGAACGCGGTTCCCTCCGCGTAGTTTTCCGGATGAAGCCACGCCAGGATACGATCACTTCTGAATCCGCCCAGTATGCCGGAGACCGACGCATAGATCAGGCCTCCGCCGGCGGCAATCACCGCCAGAATGATGACCGACACAATCTTATAATCCCGGACC
>JAFSLL010000017.1 GCA_017448455.1 Oscillospiraceae bacterium
CAAAGACCATTCGCATTGGAGGCGAAATCATTGCCTTCAAAGATATTCTGAAAATTGAAAGCCCCGGAGACATCTTTTCCACGCAATGGGGCGACCTGTTCTTCACCGCCTGATTGAATATCGTCTACACTGCCTTCCGCCCCACAGGGCAGTGCCGGACGTAAAACAATTCATTCCACTCACACGATGATCCTAATTTCTTACTATGGGGAGGTTTGAAATGTTTGCAATCCCGATTCGTGACATTTACAGTCACAATGATATAAAGCCGCGCATGTTCGACGTGGTGATCGACGCTGACGGTGATATCTTCGTCGTCACAAAGAATGGCAACGACAAGCACATCCTGTTACTGACCGACGTCGAACACCAGGTGCAGCAGTATCTTCCGGAATTCCGTATTCCGTCATTTGATCGCAGACCGCGCAATCTTCCATAAAAGCGAATAAGGGACTACCGAGCGACTGGATCCGCTCAAGCTATCGAGATACCGACTGCCGGAGTTACCCTGAAAGCAACCGTATTTCTGCCAAGGCAGAAGTCTACGGATTTGCCAAAGGGTGACTCCGGCTTTTTCTTTTGTAAATCTCCGGGACCGCGCCGGATAATCCAGCGGGAACAAAATATTTGTTAGCCTGAGTGCGCATCAGGGCGAAGGATACATAGAGCAGCCACGACCCCATCGGAGTCTGTGTCTGCCGCGTGTAGCCTCGCTTTGGTGCGCCTTTTGCGTGTACCGGCCGCTGCGCCCTCTGTGTGTCCTTCCCTCTGACCGCTTCCCAGGCGGAAAGGACACATTATGCTGTACGGATTTGAGGAGTCTATTCAGGAACGGGCACTGTTTGGGAAGGGTGCCCATAAAAAACCGCAGGAGTTGGGGAGGTTCCTCCTGGATGTCTACAACACATGCACGCAGGAAATGGAAACCGTCGAAGTCTCCAAAGAAGTTTATTTCGCATACCAAAGAGGGGTGTGGAGGGACAAAAAGCGAGACAGAAGTTTTTTCGCACATGAAATTCAGTTTTCTTCTATGAGCGCTGATGGGAATACCAATGTTGATACTTTTCATGAGTTCGTAAACTATGAGGCAGATCCCGAAGTGCAATTTGCGAGAAACGAAACGATTAGCGTGCTACGGGAGGTCGTTTGTTCACTGCCTGCCGAAGATCAGGCGTACATAAAAGCGTTGTTTGAAGAAAACATGACGGAGGCAGCTCTCGCTGATGCGTTAGGTGTTTCTCAACAGGCTGTGAACAGAAAAAAACAGCGAATTCTCAAAAATTTGAAAAAAATTCTGGAAGAGAGGTTGTAAGAGTGTCGATTTCTTTCCCTTTACAAGTGAGAGGATGAGAAAATTCTCTCCCAGAGCTCGAAGCTCCCCCCTGAATCTTGAAAACTGAATATACCTTCAGCAAGTACGTTCCCGCTGTTGTTACCCGATGAGGGGGCAAGCCGAGGAAGCAGAACGCCCTGGCAGAGCAGGGCTGTTTTGTTTCGGACGGTCGGTGGTTCCGACCGTAGGGCGACGACAGGCAGCGCACACAATGATACTTCCGCCTTGCACGCGTCACTGCATGGGGCGGCCACGAGAGATCCTCGCGGGGGTGAGACTCCCATGATACGGCTTCACCAGCCGCAGCTTGCTGCATGCCCGGCTTCCGGGGAGATGAGATCAAATAGGAAGTGAAATCACAAAACGACCAAAAATCAATTCTGCCCGGCGGTCGTGATCCGGCCGCCGGGCTTTTCACAATACGCCTCTTGTGCGGACAAGAGGTCTGCACAGGAGGATATCAACATGAGACAAGCAATCATTAAGTTTGAAGAAAACATGAGCAAAGGCAGTCATCCCGACATCAAGAGCATCTGCATGTACATCGAAATGCCGGACCAGGCGCTTCACCTTTACAATCTTCTTTCCGACCGCGACAATGCGTCCTTCCATTCCCGCCAGCACAGGAAGTTTGGGAAACTCCGATCCATGCTGGAGCAGTGGGAAGCGGAAGGTATTGAGGCTCAAATCCGAAAGCGCTTCAAGGATCTGGAGGAATGGGAGGCATGGAAAAAGGAAGTGTACTTTTCGGACTACGAAGTACACTGGCAGATCTTCATTCAACAGGATGACGGCTCCTGGGACTTCTATCTGGAGCAGAGCCTCGCTTTCCCGCCCACTCTGGAGAAAATCTACCGTTTGGCTGCGTCCATGAGAAAGCCATAAGAAAAACTGTTGGCTTTTTTTCGGTTTGGGGGTAGACTTTTCCCCGGAAATGCGGTATTTGTGTGGTAGAGGTGAGCAAGATGAAAAAGCACGGAATTCGGATAACCGCCGTCGGGCTTGCAGCACTGCTCCTGCTTGCGGGATGCACTGCAGCCCCATCGTCGGAAAGCGGTTTTGAAACGACCATTCCTGCGTCAAAAGAAACGGAATCGGTCACCACAACAGATGCCGTAATCTCCACTGAGGAAACGGAAAATGCGCCCCTTACAACGGAGCCTGTTTTGGAAGATACGTCAACGGAAGTGCCTGAAACAGATCAGGCGCAGCCAATAACAGAATCAACCTCCCCGGCGCCGGAGACAAGTGAGCCGGCTGCTCCCGAGACCTCCAAGCCAACAGAGCCTGCGCCTACACAGCCAAAACCGTCCGAACCGGCTCCAACACAGCCCAAGCCCACGGAACCTGCCCCGACAGAGCCGGCACCGACCGAGCCGAAGCCTACAGAAACGACACACCGGCACAGTTGGGGCAGTTGGACGCAAACGACAGCTCCAACCTGCGGCAGCGCAGGCGTGGAAACCAGGACCTGTTCAGGCTGTGGCGAAAAGGAAACCCGATCCATTGCGGCAACCGGTGCCCATACTTGGAAGGAAACAGCTCCGACCTGTACTGCGGACGGAAGTAAAGCCTGCACGGTATGCGGAGCCAAAGAAACCATTTCCGCGCTTGGACACAATTGGGTCCATCACGAGGAAGAAGGTCACTGGCAATTGCTTGTAACCTGCTATTGCGGCGCACAATTCAACTCCGAATCAGAATGGTACGCACACGCAACGGCAAGCCCCGATTTGGATTATGCTGACGAACATGCAGGCTATGAGGCCCACGAAGTATGGACCGTAGATAAGCCGGCACGGGATGTCTGCTCCAGATGTGGGGCAACAAGGTAAAAGAATCTTTCCAACTGAAATGACTGCATCGTCTTACAACTGAACAATCAGAAGCAAGCAAGAGCGCGATCCGTGAAAGGACCGCGCTCTTGCTTGTTCTACAACGAATTCTATGGAGGAATCATTATGAAAAACAAAGGCATTGCAAGGGTGACAGCCCTGCTGCTCCTCCTTGCGCTGCTGTTGAGTACGATTCCGTTGACCGGAATGGCCAGCGCCACTTCCGCAGAAAAGCTCGCCGAGGAAACCGTCTCGCAGGAAACGCAGCTTTCCGAGCCGGAAGAAACGGATGCCATGTTCCCTGCGGATGAAACCGCCACGGAACCGCAGGAAACCGAAGCTCCAGAAACCAGTGAAGGTTCTGACGAGCCTGCCGAAACGGAAGCAAACGATCCCACCGAAGATGCTGAGGAGGATCTTTCATGGATGGACGCCGGACTGCTTCTGCTGGTCAACGGAACCCTCGTCCCCTATAACCCTGCCTCCTGGAGAGCCGATCCGGATGCTGTCGGTGGTAACCGTGCAATCCCTTCCAGCATTTATTATTCCGACGTGCTCGGCGCCCACGGGAGTGATCTCAACGGCACCTACATCAAATCCGGTGGTCTGTATGATAGCTGGGTTTATGGCAGCAATCAATGGTGGCCGTACAGTACCGGCGTCCTGTCCCCTTACACCAACAAGCGGGTACGCACGGATATGCTGTACTGCAACGACGGCCCTTCCCACTACAAAACTGAGAGCGGCGTGCTGGCCATCCCCATCCGGCCAAGCCAGGAATCGGGCTGGAGCATGGACGTCAATGGCTATGGCAACTACACCACCCGTTCCACCGGCGTCCCAACCTACAAGTCCGAGTCGCTTTACACAAAGTTTGTTCCCAACTACTCGGCCGCCACATGGACGCAGATCAATCTGATCTACGGTGTCGCTAAGGGCATGGGCGGCATGACAGAAGCCGGAACCACAAATATCACCGCCGCAGCCAGCACACTGATTTCCAATGTCGTATTTGGGTATATGGGATTAGGCTCTGACGGTCTGTTCCACGGCAAACCGATTCTGACGAACAGTTCTTATGTGAACACACAGATGCTTGAGATTCTGGTTCGCTGCGAGGTCTACTCCAAGGAAAAAGGACTGACGGGCAGCGTCACCGGCGACAATACCGTTGCCGCTATGAAAGCGAAGGGCTATACTGCCGCGGACACCACCGGCTGGTATGTTGCGTCCGGTACGGCGGCCTCCACCGCAATGGGTTATTTCCAGATCAACAAGAGTCAGTCGAACGGCAATCAGATTTACATTTTTGCCACCAACGAGATCACGTTTGGAAACGGTAAAAAAGTGAGCCTGAAAAAGACCACTCAGGGCGGCTCTGACGTTGCTGCGTGTATTCAGAACAACCCGCTCTACACCCTTGCAGGTGCAGTATATGAGATTCATCAGGGTTCGGCCACCGGAACTGTGGTGGAGACGCTGACAACGAATGCAAACGGGGAGGCGACCGGCACAAAAACGTATGCAATCGGCACCAAGTTGTACGCGGTGGAAACGACTGCGCCTTCCGGTTATCTGTTGAACACGACTCCAGTGGAATTAACGGTGTCGACGGGCAGCAATATATTTAATGTTGCCGATACCCCGACATTTGACCCCAACAGGCTGGTTCTCTCAAAAACCGGAAACGACAGCAAGCGTATTGCAGGTGCTGTATTTAAGGTTGAGTTCTTTGCATCCAATTGGGCCGACTCTTCCAAGCTTCTGCGAACCTGGTATTTTGCTTCCGACAACAACGGCTACGTTTATCTCCGTGAAAGCCATCTTGCCTCCGGTTATACCTCTGATGCAATGTTCAAGATCAACGGTAGCGTGGTAATGCCGCTTGGCTGTGTTGTTGTGACAGAGGTCAAGACGGCAAACGGATACCTGCTGCCTCAGGGGAACAACGCCAGCGTGTGCATGTTCATCCGACAGGGCGGCACCAAAACTGCTCAGATGGGACAGCCTGCCGGCGCCTATTGGGGTGATGCCAGCGCAAATCCCATCAGCACCACCAATCCCAAGGGCATCTATAAGATGGAAAACGACGCAGATCCAACGACCCTGACCGCTGTGAACGAAGATGTCTACGGAGAACCGTTCAAGCTGCAGAAAACGGATCCTTCCAACGTGCCCTTGGCGGGTGCGATCTTCCAAGTCGATTACTACAACGCCGGGTGGTTCGACCAGAGCAATCACGAAAAGACCTGGTATTTCCAGACCGACGCCAACGGCTATTTCACGCTGGATTCGCAGCACCTGGCGGCAGGGTACACATCCGACTCCCTGTTCCCGGTTGACGCCATTCCCCTCGGAATCATGCGGGTGAAAGAAATCCAGGCGCCGGAAGGGTTCAAATCCATTGACTTCACAGGCGTGTGGCGCATGAAACAAACAGAAAGTGGGTCTGCCAGCGTGGATTCCTATTGGGCGGCTGGTGACGGAGTTACCCCCACTACCAGTTACGGCGATGCAGCCTACGTTTTAGACGCCGATCCCCAGAAGCTGTATGTCAAGAACGAGCCCCTGGTCGATCTGGAGATCATCAAGGTCTGCTCTGACGGGGTGGTCAAAGACATTACCTTCACAATCGAGCGGTACGAGGGTGGCGGCGTTGGCTGGTGGACATGGAAAACCTTGAAAACCGACGCCAACGGTAAGATTTCCATTGACGGACTGGAAATTGGGATGAGGCTTCGCGTCACGGAAGTTGTTCCGGAGGGCTATATCTGTAACTCTGAGAATCCGCAGACGATTACGCTTGTGGCCGGAACGAATACGCTCCGGTTTGAGAACGAGCCGCTTGCCGATCTGGAGATCATCAAGACCTCGGAAGATGGGAAAGTCAACAACATTTCCTTCCGCATTGAAAAGTATGAGCCGGAGGGTGGTATCGGCTGGTGGACGTGGAAAACCGTAAAAACCGACGCTGACGGCAAGATCACGCTTGACGGTCTGAAGGTCGGGACGAAGCTCCGAATCACAGAGATTGTGCCGGAAAACTACATCTGCACGTCCGAGAACCCCCAAATCGTCACTCTTGTGAAAGGGACGAACA
Organism: Oscillospiraceae bacterium; assembly: GCA_017448455.1. GTDB lineage: Bacteria > Bacillota > Clostridia > Oscillospirales > Oscillospiraceae > Limivicinus. Next base: position 6,269 of record JAFSLL010000017.1, read on the forward strand.
CCGTGACCTTCACCAACAAGCCCAATGTCCGGCTGGAGCTGCTGAAAACGTCGGATGACGGCAACGTGGATGGAATCGAGTTTACACTTGCGGTTCGCCGCGACCAGACCTTCGTCGACATCGGCACCTATACCACCCATGACGGTGGAAAGATAGATGTCGAGGATCTGACGGAAGGTACGACCTATCGTCTGACCGAGACGGTCCCGGAGGGATATGTCGGTGAGACGCCCGTCCAGGAGTTCACTGCCCAGCTCGGGACCAATACCGTTTCCTTTACAAACCGACTCATCCGCGGCAGCCTCCGCATCGTGAAAGTGGACAACGGTATGGAAACGCCGTTGGAAGGTGCCGGTTACCGTGTCTTCAACGCTGCGTGCGAAGAAGTTGCCTCCGGTTATACCGATGAGAACGGCGAAGTCGTCTTCGAGAACCTCGCCTACGGCGAATATACCTATCAGGAATTCGAGGCGCCTTCAGGATTCGTTCTGGATGAAACGGTCTACAGCTTCTCCATTCTGGAAGACGGCGTGGAGATCTTCAAGCAGCACGACAACCAGCCCAAGGAGGGCAGCATCACCATCTATAAGACTGATGAAGCCGGGAGGCCTCTTCCAGGCGTTACCTTTCTGCTGGAGGCTTCTGTGGACGGCGGTCAGACATGGTCCCCGATCCGTTTTCGGGAGGCGGGCAGTGATGTGCTTGCCGGCTATTGTACCAGTCAGGGTTTGGCTGCCGGTTCGCTTACTACCGCGTCGGATGGTTATGCCGTGTTTTCCGGCCTTTGCATTGATACCCAAATGGGTGAGGTAAAGTACCGAATCACGGAAACCGCAACCAGAAACGGCTACAGCCTGCTCCTTGGCTATGCCTTTGAGGGCTCGCTCTCCGAGGAAAGCGAGATCGAGGTGTCCTTCACGGTCGTAAACCAGCCGGTTTTCAAAATTCCGGCCACCGGCTCTGACGGCTTCACCTCCATGATCATTGGGCTGGTGCTCGTCGGTCTCGTCGGCGCAATCGCGCTGATTGTGATCCGCAGAAAGGCAAGGCGTGACGATGGCGATTGAGCATAAGCCCTTGTACAAATGGTCGCTGCGAACCGCAATTGATGACGGTGACACCGAGCGCTGGCGGGACAGCTACAAAGAAAACTGTGACTGTGCCAGGGCAATCGAGAGAGCGATCAGCGAGAACTATCACGACAACGTCCTGCAGAATGGAACCGCCCCGATCCTGGAACGGTATGGCTTTGCCCGTGTCCAATGGGTTCTGGCCAACACGATTCAGGAGAAGGATGACGGCCGTTTCTCCCAGGAAAACAAAGCCTGGGCAAAGGGCTTTTCCATTCCGAAGGATGACGTCCGTTGGCATTTCTGTGTGGAGTCCCACCCCGGTCTCACGAATCTGTTTCTCAATCAGGTGCGGAGAGCATGGCAGGACCTCGGGCTCTTCGATTACAGCGCCTGCACCGATGACGGCGAGTATGCGCAGAAGGTGCTGGTGCTCCGTCCGGAAGCTCTGAAGGATGAATTCAAAAGTCCGGAAAACCAGCTTTTCTTTGCACAGAACGGTTTTGGCTGCGCGGCCAACGCCAGCGGCCGCGCCGTGTTCGGGCGCTTCCTGATCGACGGAGAAGCTGCCCGCTTCAACCGCGGCGATTTTATGGGCGTCATCAAAGACGAGTGTCTGCCGGATTGGGCAATCGAAAAGCTGCATGAAATGGGCATCTCCACAGATGCCCCGGAAGAAGGCCCTGTCATGGGCGGGATGTAACAAAGGAGGATATTTCAAGTATGCCTGCAAAGAACAAAGGTTATTTTGCAAGAGATGTGCGTGCCGCGCATCAGCCGATCATTTCGGCCAGGATCGACCGGCTGGTTGACAGCCCCAATACCCACATCAAGGCATTTGCCACCGTCAACCTGGGCGGCTGGTACGCCATTCACGGCCTGCGGGTCATCGACTCGCAGAAGGGGCTTTTTGTCCAGATGCCGCAGAACTCCTTCAACAACAAGGACGGGAAGCTGACCTATCAGGACATTTTCCACCCCGTTTCGGCAGAGGCACGGACAGAGCTCCTTTCTGCGGTGCTTGGTGCCTATGAGCAGAAACTGTCGGAGGAGGCCACGCAGACCTCGACGCCGCAGTTCGGCAGCTATCCCGAGCTGGAGGATCCCGATTCGGACAATCCTTTTCTCGGCGGCGATGACGATCCTGCCCCTTTCGACATGAGCATCTGACAATGATGTCACGGTACCGGCTTCTTCCTGATGCGCTGTACCACAGCAGGGACGCTCCCCCAAAAGCGATCCCTGCTGTTTTTCTATCCCATCCAAATAAATCTAATCAAAATAAGAAAGGACATCGATATGAAAACCTCTTTCAAGCGCCTCGGCGCCATTTTGATGGCCGTTGCCATCCTGTTCTCTTTCACCGTCGCAGCGGACGCAGCCACGGTCCCCACCGCCACCATCGACACCGGTCGCACCGGAAGCATTGACATTTACAAGTACGATTTGACCCGTGCAAACACCGATGATGCCGCCGCTGCCATGATCGACAGCTACGTCTCCACCGGCGTCCGCGACACCGCCCTGGAAGCGGTACTGGATGACGGCACCGTCAACAACCTCGGCAACGGTCAGCAGTCCTACGGCTATGCCGTGAAGGGCGTGGTGTTCAGCTATCTCAAGGTTGCCGACATCTGCACATACTCTGAAACGGAAGCCAACGGCACCCACAAGGACATGGTCCTGTACAAGTTCAACGATTCCAAGTCTGGCGATCTGCTGTCCTCTATCGGTCTGAGCAACAACGACGCCTATCCCGTCACAGCCGCTTTCGCCCAGACCGGCTATCACTTCTTTGCCTCTGATACCCTGATCGACGCGCTCTCCGCGGCGCTTGCCAACAATGCCACCGGCGTGAAGGATGCGCTGGAGAACTACATGGCTGCCCAAGGCGCCGCTGCGTTTGCGGAAACTGATGAGCATGGTCATACCTCCAAGGACGGCCTGGATCTCGGCCTCTACCTGATCATCGAGACCAGAGTCCCTGAAATGGTCTCTGATACCACCGACCCCTTCTTTGCCTCCGTCCCCATGACTTCGGTCAACAGCACTAACGCCAGCAACGGAGGTCAGGAGTGGTTGTATAACATTACCCTGTATCCGAAGAATGCCACCAGTATCCCCACATTGGAAAAGGTCGTCCGCGAGAATAAAGACTGGACTGGCAAGAACAACGGAGGCGATTCTGTGGAAGACGGCTTTGCCCACAACGCCACCGGCTCCACTGGCGATACCTTCGATTATGAAATCATTTCCAAGTTGCCGTCCATTACTTCTGCCAGCACTCGGCTCACTAAGTATGACTTTGTCGATACCTTGAGCAAGGGTCTTGCATACGACAAGGACGCCGGCGTTGCGATCAGCTTCTATAAGGATGCTGCCTGCACCCAGGAGATCACGTCCTGGTATGAGTCTGGTACAGACAAGAACTTCACCGTGACCTACGGTGACGGCGCGGACGGCGCATCCACCATGACCATTACCATTACTGCCAAGGGCCTGCATGAGATCAACACTTCCACCGCCGTGCATGGCTCCGGTTCTGAGGAGCGCGGCTATTCCAACTGTTACATCAAGATCTTCTACACCGCCAGCCTGGACTCTTCCGATGTCTATACCGACGTGGTCTACGGCGATGACGGCAACCCCAACACCGTCGTTCTGACCTGGCAGCGTTCCAACATGTCCTACTACGACACCTTAGTTGATGATTGCCACGTGTACACCTACATCCTCGATCTGACAAAGCAGTTCAGCGACGGACGCGGTGACGCCACGAAGGTGCAGTTCAAACTGTATAACAGCACGGACAAGTATTGGGTGATTGCGGATGAAGCGGAACCCGGCGTCTATTACGTCAGGAACTACCAGACCGGCACCCTGGAAACCAACGAGGATGCTGCTACCGTCTTCTCTCCCAACAGCGACGGGCAGTTGCTGATCTATGGCCTGGAGGATGATACCTATGTGATCACCGAGATCCAGACCGACAATGGCTACACGCTGCTCAAAGACGGCATTACCATTACCATCACCGCAGCTGAGGACGAGTCCCGTCCCTGCGGTATCTACAGCAGCGACGTGCTGGGCCTCGTGCAGAATGATCCCCGCTACCACACCTTCGAAG
>JAFSLL010000185.1 GCA_017448455.1 Oscillospiraceae bacterium
CCGTGACAGAGTCACAGTTTATTAACAACTTTTTCTGCCCGGCAAATCGCGGCAAACTGCGGCAGAATACGGCTTTTCACACTGAAAGCGTCCCTTTAGGGAGGAGGCTGATCGCATTTGACTAAGATACTTTTTGTGTGCCACGGCAATATCTGCAGGAGTCCCGCTGCCGAAATTGTATTTCGTGCGCTGGCCGAGAAGTCCGGGCTCGCTGACGACTTTACGGTTGCCTCCGCGGCAACCACTTCAGAAGAGATCGGGAATCCCGTCTATCCGCCTATGAGACGCGTGTTGGAAGAACTCGGGTACGACTGTTCCGAAAAAACAGCTGTCCGTGTACGCAGGGCTGATTATCAGCTTTATGATCTGATCATCGGAATGGATGAAGAAAACAGCTGGGATCTGAAACGCATTTTCCATGGAGATCCCGACGGGAAACTTCATAACTTTTCCGAATATATCGGCCATCCGGATCAGGACATTCCGGATCCCTGGTACACAAGGGACTTCTCCGGATGTCTCAGCGTGATTACAGAATGCTGTGAGGCACTGTTTGAAGAGCTCACCGGGGTTGTCTTTCTTGACTTTTCTTACTGCGGTGATATTTCCGCGCTGTATGAGGAAATGCGCCATAAGATGGGCTGGGAGGACTGGTACGGGGAAAACCTGGACGCACTCCATGATATTCTGACCGGGCTGCCCCACAAGGGAAATCGTTTTGTTATTACCATGCCATACGACGATGCGCCGGCGGAGGTTCGCCTCTATGCCTCCAAAATTGCCGCTGTCATTCATGGCAAGTTTGAGGAGGCTAGAGAATGAGCAGAAGCCGCAGAAAAACCACTCGTCCTATCGGTCGTTTTTTTGCATTTCTCGGAGTCACGCTATTCTGTCTGGTTCTGATTCTAATCGGGGTAATCTGGGTTCTCGAGCGAGGCCCTTCCCCTACCGTCACCGGTATGTTTACCAGATCGGTCCGTGAAACCAGCGCGATCCGCTGGATCAGCAACATGTTTCTGACCGACGAAGAACTGGACGCATACAAAAGTGTCAGCACGGAAGATATCAGTACGGAAAAGGTTAATACTTCCCTGATTCAGATTGCCGCAGCCACCTCTTCCGCGCAGGATCATCCAAGCATCGAATTGATCAATATTGCGGAGGGCACCTGCAAAGGCAAGATGCTGATCGTCTATGACCCGAAGCAGGTCATTCTCGGTGTCTCAGATGACTTCGTTTCCAAACCCGGGCTGCAGCTGACCGACATGGTTGCAAAATACAGAGGGATCGCCGGCATCAACGCCGGCGGCTTTAACGATGAAAACGGAACCGGCAACGGCGGCATTCCCCAGGGACTGGTCATCACAGACGGTGAGCTGATCTGGGGTGAGAGCGGTACGCCCTACCATCTTGTGGGGCTTGACGCGGAAGGCATCCTGCATGTCGGTATGATGACCGGTCGGGAAGCGATCGACAGCGGCATGAAGTGGGCTGTCAGCTTTATTACCCACGACGGTCTTGCTTCCTCCCTGATTATCAACGGGGAGGTCCAGTATCAGAACCTGGGCGGCGGCGTAAACCCCAGAACCGCCATCGGACAGCGGGATGACGGTGCCCTGTTGCTTCTGGTTCTTGACGGGCGCAGCATCAATACGCTTGGCGCAACCATGGAGGACCTTGTCAATATCATGCTGGAATACGGTGCTGTAAACGCCGGCAATCTGGACGGCGGATCTTCCTCCGTCATGGTGTATGACGGCGAGATTATCAACCACTGCGCTTCCGTAACCGGGCCACGTCGAATCCCGACCGGATTCATAGTCCTGAAAGAAGGTGAAGCCGGTGACTGAACAGCCCCGCCGCAAAGGCTTCCGCTGGAGCACTTTTCTGTTTTTCTGGGCCCTGTTTCTGCTGATTCTCGGCGCGATCGGCTGTTTTATTCTATACCGTTATCTGGGTGTTTATGAAGAGACGAGGCCGGAACCGGTGATGGATCGTCTGATGGCGGAAAACACAGCAGAATCTCTCACCCGTCAGGCATCACAGAATGTTGTCCTTGATCTCACCGAATTTGAAGATGCCCGAGGGCTCTATGAAGCTTATCTGAACTCCATTGACTGCACACGTCCTCTCACCTACCGCAGCGACAGCCGCCGGAGCGATTCTACACATCAGGTTTACATCGTCCGTTCCGGCGCTGCCGAACTCTGTTCCGTGGTTCTGACTCCGGACGGCGACTCACCGGGTTTCGGGCGTTATCACTGGAAAGTTTCAGAACTTCGTTCCGCGGACATTACCGAGCTTCTACCGTCTGTGACGGTTACCGTTGATGCGCTCCGGGATTCACCCGTTTATCTGAATGATCAGCTCCTGACGGATACTTATCTGCTTGCGGATTCCGTTCCGATTTCAAATCTTTCCCCTCTGGAAGCGCAGATCAGTCCGCAGCCCACGCTTGTTCGTTATCAGGTCGGGCCATTGTACGGTGAAATCCGGGTTTCGGACGCAAACGGGAATATTTATTCCCCTCTTGATTCTTCTGATCCGGGTCAGCTCCATTACCAGCTCTCCGCAGGGAACAACACCCTGACAGTTCGGGCTCCGGAAGACCTGACTGTCTCTGTAAACGGCATTCCACTGGATGAGCAGTACGTTTCCTCCGCCTCTTACGGATTTCTGAGCGGGCTGGAGGATTACACTCTCGGTAACGCTTACAGAACCTGTACCTACCGGCTTGAAGGCCTATATACCGTACCTTCCGTAAGCGCGACAGATTCTGACGGGAAAGAACTCACGCCCGTGATCACCGAAGACGGAACCTACACCTTTTTCCATGCCGGCAACGCGGCGGATTCCGCTTATCTGCAGCCGGCCGCTGAGGCGTTTTTCAACGCCTATATGGATTATTCCGCCCACAGTTATGATGCTTCCCGTTACTGGTATCTGATGAGTCTGATTCTTCCCAACACGAATCTGTTTACCTATGTGTATGAGTCGACAGATGCCATGATCTGGGCTTCCCGGACCTCGACAGAATACCGGGACCTGCGTTATGAAAATTTCTATATGGTCAGCGATTACTGTTTTGTCTGTACGGTCATCTATGACGCGGAGATGACAGCGACCACCTGGAATGAGCAGTATTCCTATGAACTCGAAAATGCCTATGAGCTCTGCTTTGTCAGCAGCGCCGGAAAATGGTTTGCCGCGGCGATGAATGTGATCTCCTGATCTACCTGCAAAACGCCCTTCACTCCTGATGGAATGAAGGGCATTATTCATTCTGTGAATAAGATCAGCGGTCTTCCATCTCGTAAATGGACTTTGCAAGCCGGCTGATTTTCGATTCAAACTCACTGTATTCCGGGCTGTCTGAGGCAGGCACATCCATCCCCGAATCAATAGAACGGCGCACACTGCGATCCACAGCACTCAGTTCCTGTTCTCCGCTAAATCCGATTTCAGATTTACCTGGTGCAGTTGGCGCCCGACCCGCCAAAGGCGAAGGATCCAAAGCAGAAGAATCCTGTTTCGTCGCATCATAGAGGCTGGAGAGAAAACTGTGCATTCTCGCGTTTAAGAACGCAATATTCTGCTCCTCTCTGTCCCGAAGAACCCGGATGCACTCTTCCACACACTGCGCCGCAAGTTCCGCCTTCTTCTCTGCCTCTTCTGTCATGTAGCGGCTGCGCGCCTGCGCATCGATCATAATCGCGTCCGCCCGTGTATTTGCCTTTTCCAGGGTAAGGCGGTAGGCCTGCTGTACACTGAGAAGCTCGGACTCCGCTTTTTTTCTCATCTCTTCCCGAACCGGGGCCTTCTCCTCCAGCTCTCTGCGAAGCCGCTCGTTCTCCGCAAGCAGCTCGGCAGCCTGCTCCCGGATTTCGTCAAAGACCGCATTTACCTTGTTCGCGTTATAGTATTTTCGCTTCACGACATCGATATGGATTGAATCAAAGTATTCCTGTGTCAGGGCCATTTCTGTCTCCCATTATTAAACGCAATTGGATTGTTTCTCAGGATCAAAACGGAGAACCGGACTCCGCATAATAAACTTCCGGGGCGCGCAGCTGCTCATAGTACAGAAACTTCGCCGTCTCCATATACGGCGTCAGATATACCTGGACCGCGTATCCAATCACCGGAACTGCGCTCGCAATCGCCCAGAGGATGAAAGAAAGATCCAGTATAAACAGCTGTCCCTTATAACCGGTGGTGATCCGTTTGGATTCCCGAATGCAGTCCATCGCGCTCATTTCTGGATGATCCAGCAAAATGTAGATCGCCATACTGTAGCGATATCCAGCGATGATACCGGGAATGACAAACAGCAGGGACCAGAGAATAACAAATACATATTCCAGCAGAAGAAGGACAAGAAGACGGGGCAGCAGGCCGAAACCGTCCAGCAGGTTCCCGTAGGATGGGGCAGTTCCCCGCACCGTATTCATCACAAACAGCGAAAAACCGGCCGCCACAATGCTGAGAGCGATCCGAAGCAGAACATCAATAAAAGAAGCTCCCGTTCCCGGCATCTGATTCATCAGAAAATCCAAAGCCCGCTCCGGGTAGCCGTTCTGCGTCATCTGCAGCGCCTTTGACATTGCCTCGGTGTCAATCCCGGTCAGGCGCAGGGAAAGATAGCTGATAAAAACCGAGAGCAGTGTATAGAGGAGTCCCGCCGTAATCATGCTGGGCTTCGCATAACGAATAGTCTCCTTTGCCCGCAGCTTTACTGCGACTCTGTCTATGGTCATGGATCTGATCCCCCCTGAACATCTTTTCATCTTATTATACTTCATCTGTCTTTATTTGAAAACAGGTATTTATGAATTATTTCTTGATTCACACAGAAAAGCACGTTACAATGAATCGAGGTGTTTTTGATGGATCGATATCAGTTAAAAGAAAAAACAGAACAGCATCCGGACGCCAAACTGAAAGATTTGGTCATGCAGCTGCTGTATGATGATATTATCAGCCTGAAGATTCCGCCAAAAGCGAAGCTGAATGTCAATCAGATCGCCATGACGCTCGGGATTTCCAGAACCCCGGTTGTGGAAGCGATCACGGGACTTACCGAGCTCGGATTTGTGGTAAACCACCCGGATCAGAACGGAAGCTATGTTCTGGACCTCAGTCTGCAGGATATGGTCAGCCTGTATCAGGTGCGTGACGCCATTGAAAGTGAGGCAGCTTTTCTATGCGCCTACAATGCGGAGGATACCGTAATCCGCGATCTCACAAGACTGGCAGACGCCTTTCGTGACAGCGTTATTCTCCGTGATATCCGCGGAATGCAGGATACGGACATGCCTTTTCACCGTCTGATCATCAGCTCCTGTGGCAACCATTATCTCCAACGATCTTATGAACAGCTCCTGCCTCATTTAACACGCTACCAGTTTTCCATGCTCGAGTTTATCGGAAAAGCCTCTAACGAGTACAACCCATGGCTGTCGAACGTCAAGTATAATCACACCGCTGTTGTATCCGCAATCCGGATGCGGCTTCCCGAGCTCGCCCGTCAGTCCATGTCCGATCACATCGCCTCCAGCCTGAGTTTTACCAGCCTCTCCGGCGACGGGATCGATCCTTTTCAGTTTATCCGAAGCCCAGGGGCTTAATCGACCCGTTCATCTCCCCAGAAGAACAGAGCCACCGTCCCCGGCCCGGTATGGGCGCCGATCGTTGTCCCGATATTGTTGATCAGCACTTTCCCGTTCAGCTTTGGGAAGCGCGCCTCAACCAGATCGGCGACCGCGCGCGCGTCCTCCATGCACGCAGACATGGAGATAAAGCATTTCCCGTCATAATTCAAGCCGTTTTGGGCGTGCTCCTCCATCTTCTTTTCACATTCGCGGATAACTTTTTTCTTTGTCCGAATCTTGTAGCGGGGAATCAGCCGTCCGAGATTATCCATGTTCAGCAGCGGGCAGATATCCAGAAGGCCCCCGAAGATTGCGGCCGTTTTAGAAATGCGGCCTCCTCTCACGTAGCTGGACAGATCCGTGGAGAAGAACCAATGGTGCAGCTTCAGCTTGTTCTCTTCCAGCCATGCCGCAAGTTCTTCAGCTGACATTCCTTCATCCCGCTTTGTCGCCGCGGTATCCATCAGCAGACCGTAGCCGGAAGATGCCCCCAGCGAGTCCACAATGAAGATTTTTCTCTCAGGAAAGCGCTCCCTCAGAATATTCGCCGCGTTTCTCGCCGCGTTGATTGTACCGGAGATGCCGGAAGACAGCGTGACATGCACGATATCCTGTCCTGCTTCGAGAAAAGGTGTGAAATAATCAACATATTCCGCGACATTGACCTGCGCAGTCCGCGTCTCTGCGCCTTTCGCCATTCTGGCGTAAAATTCCTCAAAGGGGATACTGACTCCGAGGTCATCGGGGTATTCCACGCCGTCAATGGCATAATGAAAGCAAACATAATGAATGTCTCTCTCTTCAAAATGCTCTTTGGAGAGGTCTGCGGTGGAGCAGCAGCTTAAAATATAACTCATGATTTCCGAATTCCTTTCGTGTGTTCTCTGTGCTGCAGACAGTATATCGGACTTTTGTTCAAAAAGGCAATCTACGTCCCTCTCCGTTCCTCTACAAAAAACACAGCGGGCAGAGTCTTCTCTACCCGTTGTTTTTTATGCTCTACGATTCGTAGAATGATTCAGTTTTCCTTTTTTCTGCGCCGCTTCCCGGGCTTAACGCGAATGTTGCAACTGAGAAACACCAGAATCTCCGCCGGAATCAGAAGCAGGAACAGCTGCCACGGATTATAACGGGGATAAGACAGCAGGTATGTTGCCAGAAACAGCGAGAACACAAAGAACGCAATCACATACTGCAGATGCTTTCTTCGGTGAAAGACACAGATCAGGACCAGATAGACCAGAACAGAGATCGGCAGGGCGATGACAAAGACCTGTGGGACAATCAGATCCGCAAGCCAGAATGCCACAAAGGCAGTCAGCGCCATGGTCCAGACGCCTACAATGGCAATCGCGATGATGATGCGGGCGCTGTATACAGGCTCCGGCTTTTCTTCCACGGTCGGGATTGGCTTCCACTCATCATGAGATGTCAGGAGATTGTCGACCGTAACGCCGAAAATCTCACCCAGCTGCTTCAGGACATATGCGTCCGGGATGGCTTCCGCCCGCTCCCATTTTGAGATTGCCTTATCGGAATAATTGATTTTCGCGCCGAGTTCCGCCTGCGTCATTCCGGCAGATGTACGGAGGTTGATCAGGTTAGCCGCAGTAATGAGTTTCAGTTCATCCAGTTGTACCATGTAATACCATCCAGTTTATTCTTCGAGGAACAGAATGCCGAGCGTTTTCGGCCCGCAGTGCGTAGATACCGTGCAGCCAGCAAAAGTATGGTGAATCTCCTTCACCGGAATCAGCTCCCGAACAAGCGCATAAAGCTCTTCCAGAACCGCGCTGTCGACTTCGCCGGACTCGGTAATAAAAACATGCGCCGGTCGAACGCGCTTTCCCTGAAGGCGTTCCCGGATATACTGTTTGTATACGCTGTTGATGCTCCCGCGGTATTTTTTATAAACGCCAAGCTTTCCGTCCTTCATCTCCAGTGCGGGCTTAAGGTGCAGAAGGTTGGCACCCAAAGCGGCAATGCCCGAGCATCGGCCACCCTTATGCATGAACTGCAGCGTGTCGAGCACGAAGCTAGTCTGAACCTTGTCCCTGAGAGAACGCA
>JAFSLL010000186.1 GCA_017448455.1 Oscillospiraceae bacterium
AAGGAATTTATTTGGCGCAGAAGGAGGAATTTGAATTGAAGGCGTCGATTCCAATAGAACTTTTTTGATAAAAACAAGGAACAATAGAACAATTATCAGCTAAAATCTGTACCTGTCAGAGCGCTTGTTTCCAATGGTTCCAATCTATAAAGGGTCAAAAACAGGAGGAAAAACCATGGAACAATCACTGTATGAAAAGCTGGGCGGAAGCTATGTAAAGGTCGGAGATTATCTTATGCCCAATCTGGCAATCGAGGAGACTGAGCAGCGCCACATTGGCAAATATGGGCGGCAGCGCAAACGCTTTCTGAAAGATCACCGCCGCGTGTTATACACCAATTTGCTGGTGTCCGACAAGTTGGATCAGCACCTGGCTGAGATCGACCATAGCTGTGAGGAAAAGCTGGAACTGCTCACCCGTCAGATGGCACAGCGTGAGGGCGTAACTGAGGCGCTCAAGGCGGCCAATCAAATGGAGTGGGTACGCCGCATGAACAGCATCAGTAACCGGGCAGATGAGATCGTACTTCACGAGCTTGTCTACTGCTGAGGAGGTGTCAAGATGTTGATACTGGAAGACCTTTACCTCGGCGATGTTCGTCCCAGTGAGCGCAGCTTCAGGCAAAACAGTCAGTATGCCAAGGCGTTGGATGACCTTGTAAAAGCCGGGGACGCGCTGACCGACACCCTCACTGAAAAGCAAAAGGAAATGTTCGAGGACTACATGACCGCTCAGCGGGAAGTCAATGTGCTCACGGATTGCGAGACGTTTATCTACGCATTTCGTCTTGCTGCTAAGATCATGATTGACATACTGACGGACGGAGCAATGAAAGAAATATAAAATATAAACAGATGACGATAGGCAGGAGTGTGAAAGCTCCTGCCTGTTTCTTCTACATTCGCTTGTTCCTGATGACCTTTTCCCTAACTTTTCACGGCTTTGACATATGGTTTTACTATTCTTTCAAGTTGAAATGAAATCCTGTATCCTGATTTAGAGTGCATCTTTCAGAATCTGTCCCAGCAGGCGGATGCCCGCTTCGATGCGATCCTCCCGCATGGTAGAAAAGTTGAGGCGCATGTGGTTGCCGTTGCCTCCGTTGGGATAAAAAGCTTCTCCCGGTACATAGGCGACCTTCTGTTCAAGGGCTCTTCGGCTGATTGCCTTGGCGTCCATTCCCTCCGGCAGCGTGACCCAGACAAAGATGCCGCCGTCCGGATAGGTGGCCGTGACGCCCTCCGGGAAATATTGTTTAACGGCTTTGCAAAGAATGTCCCGCCTCTTTCGATAGAGCACACGGATCTGGTCTACATGAGCGTCCAGATCAAACATGTCCATATAATAGGCGACCTGCCGCTGTGCGAAAGAGGAGGACTGAAGGTCTACCGATTGGCGCAGCAGATTCACCCTGGCCAGGATCTCCGGATTTGCCGCTATCCACCCTACGCGAAGCCCAGGCATCAAAACCTTGGAGAAGGAGCCGAGAAATACGATCCGGCCTTTGGTATCCAGCGCTTTCAATGACGGCAAAGGTTCTCCGCTGTAGCGAAGCTCGCCATACGGATCATCTTCCAGAACCGGGATATCATGGCGATTGACGATCTCCATGAAAGCCTTTCTTCTCTCCAACGACCAGGTCACACCTGCCGGATTCTGAAAATCCGGGATCACATACATCAGCTTGACGCGATCGGTCGTTTGCAGAACAGCATCCAGCTTCTCCGGGATGATTCCCTTGTCGTCCGTGGAAACTTCCACAAAGCGCGGACCGTTGATCTGAAAGGCATTGATTGCCCCCAAATAAGTAGGACTTTCCACTAGGACCACGTCGTCCTTATTCAGGAAAAGCTGCCCCAGAAGAGACAGCCCCTGCTGGGAACCGGAGGTAATCAAAATGTCTTCTGCCTTGCAGTCTGCCTGAAATCTTGCTTTCATCCGCGCAGCGATTTTTTCCCGCAGCGGCAGATATCCCTGTGAAGAGCCATATTGAACGGCAAGCTTCCCCTCTCTCCGAAGGATTTCCCGGTCGACCTGTTCCATTTCTTCCAGAGGGAAAAGTTCCTCCGCCGGGTATCCGCTGGAAAAGTTATAGACATCGGGCATGTCCGCCAGAGCCAGCAGCATTCCCAGCTCCGAAGGCTTCAGTCTCTCTGCAAGTTCCGAGTAATTCATGATAAATCTCCTTCCGTTGTTTGCTTTACGAAACCCGCTGTCACAGCGGAATAATGATGGATCAGGCTCAGCACATCCAGCCCGAATAAAACGCTGTCGAATCCCTGACTCAAAAGGGCCGGCAGTTCATCCTCGTTCCCCGTGAAAATCATACTGAGGATCCCGTTTCGTTTGCAGGCATTCAGGATCCTGTCAACAGCAGCGACAAAAGCTGGGTTCTGGAACTCGCCGCCGATACCCATGGCCAGACTCAGGTCGTACGGACCGATCAAGATGCCGTCAACACCTTCCAGCGCCGCAATCTCCTCGATATGCTCCAGGCAACCGAGGGTCTCACACTGCGGAATCAGCAGTGTTTGTTCATTACAGCAACGCATGTATCCGGCAAGGCCGTCCCGATATGCATCATCATAGCCCCATTTTCCGTCTCGGGTCATACAGTACCCCCGCATTCCCACCGGCTGGAACTTGGCATAGGCGATCAGTTCTCTGACCTGTCCGACTGTCTCGATACCGGGTACGATCACGCCCATGGCGCCTACATCCAACGCGTGCAGGATTGTGCAGCGCGAGGCGTCGCCCACCCTCACCAACGGAGCGATTCCCGCGGCATCCGCCGCAGTGATACAGGCCGTAAGCTCCTGACTGTGGATGGGGCTGTGTTCCATATCCAGCATTACATAGTCAAGGCCGGAACACCCCAGGGCTTCGACTGCAACCGGACTGAGCAAGTGGCTGATGGTACCGAGCGAGGGCTCTCCGCACTGCTTTTTTTCTTTGATCTTGTTTTTCAAACGATCCCCTCCCCATAGCTATTCTCTGTTGAGAGAATAGCGCACAGACTGCCTCGGTGTCTGAATAAAGACTGTCCGTCTTTTTGTAGAGAAACCTGTACAGGAAAAAGAACGCACCCGCCCCAAAAGGGCGAATGCGTTCTATCTTCAGAACTGATGACGGCGTCACCAGTTATCCATGATATCCGGCATACCGGAAATGTCCTGTTCCATGCATTCTCTGGCCATGGAGGGAAAACCAAGATTGACGGCGTTGCAGACTGCCCGGTGGTTTCGGACCGAGGCGCCCATGACTGGGCGAAGGCTCTTTTCCCCCGCTCTGTGAAACAGATAATGGCGATAATGGAGAACGCGGGGCGAAAGCCTCGCATACAACTCTGTCAGGACCGGGTTGTGCGCAGCAGTCACAATGATTTGGTGAAAGAGGTGATCGCTCTCCACCATGCCGTCGATGTCCCAAGCCTTGAACGCTTCAAGATAAGCTGCCATACAGTCGTTCATCTGTCGGCGGTCATTCTCATTTGCACGCTCCGCTGCCCGCCAGGCAGCCTGCCCCTCAATAGCCAGGCGCGCTTCCATCAACTCCCGGCAGTCATTTTTCTGAATTTCTGCTACCTGGAAGGCTTGCCCTTTCTTCTGCGTTATAAGCCCGAGGGCCCGCAGCCGGAACAGCGCGCTTCGAACCGGTGTCCGACTGACGCCCATCTCCTCCGCAAGCGCCGTTTCCGACAGCGCGCTTCCAGGCAGCAAGCTCAGATCAATGATGCTTTCATAGAGCACGTCATACACACCTTCGTTCAGATTTTGAAACGGGTGTTCATTCTGATAGATCTGCAAGCGTTGCCGCAACATCGTTTTCACCAGCTCCCGTGAAGTACTTTCCCGCTGATTGTACCACAGGATTCTATCCTTTCGCAAGCGTCAGGAATCTTGCCGTACGGTTGGTCTGCGTCTGCAGATCATGCATTGTGCTTTTCCCTGTATTCAATAGGCGTGAGGCCTACTATTTTCTTAAACACTTTGGTGAAATAGGCGGGGGAGGAAAATGCCAGATATTCTCCGATCGCGGCAGCGCTGCGATCGGTATAACGGAGGAGGCGTTTGGCCTCTTCCATTTTTTGCTCCAGAATAAAATCATTGAGTTTGATCCCGGTCTCACGATGGAATTTCACAGACAAATGGGAGCGGCCCATAAACAGGGACTGGGCCAAAACCTCGGTGGAGATGGTTTCCGATAGATGATGCTGCACATAGTTCGCTACAGAAACAGCCAGCTTTCCCGGATGTCCGTTCAAATGCAGTTGCTCGACCCGCTCGGCAAAGTCCAGGACCATATGATACTGCAAGTTTGAGATCTTCTCCGCGGTATCCAGTCGTTCGCAGCTTTGAATGTAGGAATCGCTGAGAGAGAAGGCGTCCTCCACCTCGAGTCCACCGCGGATGGCAGCCCGGGAGCAGAGCGTCGCCGTGACAA
>JAFSLL010000187.1 GCA_017448455.1 Oscillospiraceae bacterium
CAACGCGAAGGCGGAAGGCGTCTCCAACGTCCGATTTGAAGAGGGCAATGCAATCCGTCTGCCTTTCGAAGACGAAAGCTTCGACGCCGTCACCAGCAACTATGTTTATCACAATATCTCAGGACATGACAAACAGAAGCTCCTTCTGGAAACGCTTCGGGTACTGAAAAAGGGTGGAACCTTTGCAATACATGACCTGATGAGCCCCGCGCGCTACGGCGATATGGATGGTTTTGTCAAAAAGCTGAAAGCCGAAGCTTATGAGGAAGTTTGCCTGATCGACACCACCGACGGAAGCTTTATGGGCAAAAAAGAGGCCGCGCTTCTGGGCCTTGGCGGTTCCGCACTGCTGACGGGGAAGAAATAAGCAAGTATGACGCTTTCGGATCTGCAAAGTGAGAAAGTGTTTTTTTACAGCTTAAAGCTTTGGTATGGCTGCGATTATTTGTTCGCTTATATGTTTTCTTCCCGGATCGCCTCGATAGGTGTCGTATGCTTCAGAAGCCGCAGCCCGTACAGGGTACTGACAAGCATCAGCAGCAGAATCAGGCTTATTCCGAGGAGGAGCGCGCCCCAGGGCGGGCGATAGGCTAACGGCATACCGCTGGCCTCCAGTCGGTAAAGGACATAGCAGAGACCGATCCCGACAGGTACACCGATCAGCAAGGCCCGGCTGCCGCTGCCGATTCCTTCCATTGCCACCATTTTCAACAGATCCTTCCCTGTAAATCCAATGCTGCGAAGGATCCCGAAATCCCGCCGTCTCAGCATGATATTTGTCGACATCGTGTAAAAGACGTTGATGGTGCAAAGCAGGCTGACAACGATCAGAAATCCGAGAGCGATTCCGCGGATGAGAGCCGCTAAACCGAGAGAATTCGCCGCGCCGGCCCGATAATCGGAATAGACGAGCAGCGGATTATCGTTTACTAGCGTCTTCAGTTTAGCCAGCAGCGAATAATAGTCCACAAGATTCCGGACGCGGATGCCCAATGAGACAAATTCCCTCTCCGGAAGCTTCGACAAGGGCAGAATAAACGTAATATTTCCGGGACTGCAGCAGGCATCAGGTGCCTCTTTCAGCCGCTTTTGCGGGTGTAAGCGCAAATACTCGAGTTTCGCGGTCACGACAGGATCGCCGGCCTTTCCCGTGGAAATGTCATAGCTTCGATAGGTGCATGTACTGTCTCCGCAATCCTCTTCCGCCTCAAACTCCAGCAGCCATGTCCTCCCTTGATTTTTCAGCAAGAACTCTCCGTCATTTGTCGCCTGATAATAAGGCGGCCCGACGACAGTGCCCTCCCCCGGCAGGGCATCCAGTTCAAAAGGAATCCCCAGCGTCACGCAAAGCAGTTCTTCGTGATCATTTTCTATCCCATATCCCTGATACCTCAGTCTCTGCCAACCGCCGTTTTCGTCATAGACCATATATCCGCTGCATTCATGCGGTACGATCAGCGCAGTCAATGTATCGCCGATGATGTACGGCTCCGGGTCGAGCCCTTCCGCCGCTAACGCATTGATAAAAATGCTGTCCTCGATGTATGAGATCTGCACCGGCTCACAGGAAAATGCAGAAGAATAGTGTTTTCTCTCTATTTCGTTCATTGCGGATTGGACCTTTTTGTAATCCTCCTGCAGGTCAGAGACAGCAAAAACTGCATAAAGGTTCTGTACGCTGTACAAAACCGAATCTGAAATCTCCGGCTCTGTGCGAAGCTTTTCAACAATGTCCGAATCGATCCTTCCGCCGGCAGACTGAAGTACAAAATCAAAATCCGCCGTATATGCGTCCGCCTGTTTTTCAGCTATTCCAGCCAGAAAAACAGCCGGCAGAAACAGCGCGAGAGTTAAGGAAAGGGCAGCAGTGACCGCACGGCTTTTCCTGCGACTGACGCGAGCATAGCGTGTACCGACCCATCCCGGTACCCCCAGCAGACCGGAAAAACGCTGCTTTGATTTCAACCTCATCTCTCGGATCCGGATGTCCCGGTTCTGACGGATCGCCTCAAGCGGTACGATGCGGGAAGCGCGTTTTGCCGGATCCGCTACCGAAAACATGACCGTCAGCGTACAGATGATCACGGCAGCAAGCAGTGCGGCCGGTGCGATCCGAAGGCTCAGGGATACACTTTCTCCGAACGTAAACCAGCTCGCCAAAACATCGCGGTAATGCGAAAGAAGGAGACCTGCAGCCAAAACTCCTGTCGCGAGTCCGAGCGGCAGCGATGCGGCCAGAAAGGTCAACGCTTCCCTGCGGACGAGCCCGCTGATCTGTTTCGGCGTCGTCCCAATACTGGCGAGCAGACCGAATTCCCGGGTTCGTTCCGTCACGGATACGGAGAAGATGCTGCGGATAAGGACCGCTGAAAGCACAGCGATGATCAGAAGTGCCGCAGCGACAATAATCAGGAAGATAACAGTTCCCTGCGCCATTCCGCCTGCGCCGTATACTCTCAGAAGATTCTGATTCAGAAAGGATTTCTGGCCGTAATGCTTAGCCAGGACGGCAGCCGCATCCTTCGGCGCCGTACGCAGGAAAAGCCGGTGCCACAGTACTTCGCCCTCTGCGCCGTCTGACAGGGTCAATACGCAATAGTGGCCATAGTTATTTTCGTCATCGCTGTATGCTTTGTCTTCAGAGATCCCAACGATACTGTATTCCCTCTGCCATGTCTCCTCAGGCCTATACTGCTCGGTCCAGCCAGGCGTTTCTTCAACGTTTCGTGCCTCCCGTAGATCAAACAGATCAAGCGTGACGGTATCACCGATCTCCCAGATTTTCCACCCCATCTGAAGGCAGATCTGTTCAATATTGCTCGGGATAATGATTTCCGAACTGTTTTCAGGAAGACGGCCTTCTTTTAGCGGGACAGCCATGTCGTCAAAGAAAGCCTTATCCACAGCGGCTACCGGATAGGTCGTGGTCGGTCCCAAATGCTCGAACAGACTGAAATAGGCGGTAATCTTCAGGTCGCTGATCCGATGGATGAGGGGGTCATTGTTCACTGCTTCCAGCTCGGTTCCATCCACGTAATCAGCACTGACGAAGTAGTCGCCGGTCTCATATTTCGTCCCCCGGCGCACATAATCCCAAAGACTGAAAACCACCGTTGTCAGGACGGTAAACATGGCTGCCGCCAGAAACACACTGAAAAAAACCGCCATGCTTCTCGTCCGGTTCAGGCGGATGTTTTTCCTGGTAAGCTGCGTGAGA
>JAFSLL010000188.1 GCA_017448455.1 Oscillospiraceae bacterium
CCTGTCCGCGTGGTATCCTGTTAATAGGAAGAACAAGGAGCCCGCGATGAGAAAACGATACGATTGGAACGACGGGTGGCTGTTCTCGGAGCGGTTCGAGGACGCCATGACAGAGCCCGCCTATGACGAAGACAATATGAGGCCTGTGCGCCTGCCGCACACGGTAAAGGAAACGCCTTTCGATTACTTTGACGAGAGCTGCTATCAGATGGTCAGCGGCTACCGGCGCAGATTCGCCGCGCCGAAGGAATGGGAAGGAAAGCGCGTTGCGGTCACGTTCTGCGGCGCCGCCCACGAAGCGGCCGTGTACGTGAGCGGGGAGAAGATCCTGACACATTCCTGCGGGTATACCGCGTTCACGGCCGATCTGACGGACCGGCTGCGCTATGGGGAAGAAAACCTGCTCGCCGTAAGGCTCGACAGCCGTGAGAGCCTGAATATCCCGCCCTTCGGCCACGTGATCGACTACATGACCTACGGCGGTCTGTATCGCGAGGTCTTTCTGGAAGTGACGGAGCGGACGAGGATCGCCGACGCATTCCTGCGCACAGAAGGCGATCTGCAGACGCCCGTCCTCGTGACCCGGTTGGAGATCGAAGACCCGGACGGCCTGGCTTTCCGCGTCCGGCAGCAGGTGCGGGACGGAGAGACCGCGCGGTTTTCCTGCGAGGGTCAGACCGGGGCCCCGGTCTTCGAACTGCGCATGGCGGTCCCCGGAATCGAACTGTGGAGCCCGGACAATCCGAAGCTTTACACAGTGCGGACGGAGTTGATCGACGCCGCGTCCGGAGAAGCCTTCGACAGCACCGACGTCCGCTTCGGCTTCCGTTTCGCCCGCTTCCGCGCGGACGGATTCTATCTGAACGGGGAGAAGCGGAAGATCGTAGGCCTCAACCGCCACCAGAGCTATCCCTACGTCGGCTACGCGATGCCGGCGTCCCTGCAGGCTTTCGACGCCCGCGTCCTGAAAGAGGAACTCGGGCTGAACGCGGTCCGCACCTCGCACTACCCACAGTCGCACGCATTTCTCGACGCCTGCGACGCCCTGGGGCTGCTGGTGTTCACGGAGATCCCGGGCTGGCAGCACATCGGGGACAGCGCCTGGCAGGAGCAGGCCGTGCGCAACACGGAGGAGATGGTCGTCCAGTACCGCAACCACCCTTCCGTCATCCTTTGGGGCGTGCGCATCAACGAATCGCAGGACAACGACGAACTGTATACCCGGACCAACGAGACCGCCCGCAGGCTCGACCCGTCGCGGCAGACCGGCGGCGTCCGCTATCTAAAGAAGAGCCATCTGCTCGAAGACGTCTACACGTATAACGATTTTCTGCACAGCGGCAGCAACCCCGGCTGTGAACCGAAGAAGAACGTCACGAGCGACATGGCCAAGGGTTACCTCGTCAGCGAGTACTGCGGGCACATGTACCCGGTCAAACCCTACGACGACGAGGAACAGCGCACGAGCCATCTGCTGCGCCACGCGAAGGTCCTGAACGACATCGCGGGAGAAGACGACATCGCCGGCAGTTTCGGCTGGTGCTTTGCCGACTACAACACGCACAAAGATTTCGGCAGCGGCGACCGCATCTGCTACCACGGCGTGACGGACATGTTCCGCAACCCGAAGCCAGCGGCATCCGTCTACACAGCCATGGGGGACGATACTGTGCTCGAAGTCTCCTCCTCGATGGATATCGGCGAGCACCCGGCGTCGAACCGCGGCAGCGTCTGGATCGTCAGCAACGCGGACAGCGTGCGCATGTATAAGAACGACCGGCTGCTGAAGGAATACTTTCCGTCGGATTCTCCCTTTAAGCACCTGGCGCACGGTCCCGTGCCGGTCGACGATTTTATCGGGAAAGCCCTCGAAGAAGACGAAGGCTTCCGCCCGGAAAAGGCGGAAGCCGTGAAAAAGATCCTGAATTACGCGGCGCGCTATGGCCGGGACCACCTGCCGCCGGCAATTCTCGCGCAGGCCGCGAAATGCGTCCTCCGCTACGGGATGAAGCCTGGCGACGCCGTGATCCTCTACAACAAATATATCGGCGACTGGGGCGGCGCCGCCACGGAATACCGCTTCGACGCAGTGAAAAACGGGCAGGTCGTAAAGTCCGTCGTCAAAGCGCCCGCGGGAATAGTGAGCCTCGACGTCAAAGTCAGCAGCACGGAGCTGATCGAACGCGCCACTTACGACGCCGCGGCAGTCCGCATCCGTGCGGTCGACGAGCACGGCAACGTGCTTCCCTTCTTCAACGAACCGCTGTTTTTCGAAACGGCGGGGCCTGTCGCGCTGATCGGCCCGTCCGTCGTCTCTCTGAAGGGCGGCATGGGCGGCACCTACGTAAAAACGCTTCCCGACAAAACCGGAGAAGCGTCTCTCACGATCCATTCTCTGCAGACAGAGCCCGTCACCATCCGTTTCACAGTTAAGTGACAATGGAGACGGTTCCGTTTGACAACATTGTCAAACGGAACCGTCCCCAGCGACACGTTATGTTGGAACATGACAAAGGATCTCGCATGTTCCTCTCCAAACTCATACACCTTCATCCTGCCGCCTCCTTGTTGTTAGCATTGACTAACCACAGGGTAAAAAAAGAAAGCCTTCGCGTGCCGGCTTCCCATGCAGCCGAATTTTAGTTAGCCTTCTCTAACCGTTTTTTAATTATATCCCCCATGTGGAAGAATTGCAAGAGCGCGGGGGATATCCCTACTTCTCGACCGTTCCTCTGTAATTGTCGATGCCGCCGATGCTTTTTGCCGTATACCCCATCTTCTTCAGGATCCCGGCCGCCCTTCTGCTCCGCGTCCCGCGAAGGCAATAGAGATACAGCAGTTTGTCCTTGGGCAGCGCCGTATGTGCGATACCGGAAAGCGGTTCGTTAACCGCCCCCGGAATATGGCTGCGCTGAAATTCATCTGCCTCACGGACGTCTACCAGAAGCGCTCCCGGAGCAGCTTTGTATTCTTCGATTCCCTTATTGATGTTGCCAAATAAGATCATATGTCTAAACCTTTGCTGTCATACGAACGGCAATTCTGTCAAAATCCCCGTGATGTTCCGGAGCGGGGTCACTCGTCCTTTCGCGTGTTTATCGAGTGATCTCCGACAGAAAAGCGCGGATACAATCATTTACTTCCTCTGGTTTGTCCACATTTACATTGTGAGCGGCATCGTTGATGATCTTAAACGGGTATCCTGTTTGCCCTGCCCACGCTTTATTGTACTGCGCGACTTTACCTGTTTTGTCCTTTTCTCCCAGAATCAATAAAACCGGGCATGGTATTTTCAGTTCGCAATTATCCTCCAGGAAACCGGCATAGCCAAGACCCATTAAATGACACAGTTCCTTTTTCCCATAAGGAGAAAGCATCTGCATCATGTTGTTATATGCCTTCTTCGTCGCAGACACCTGTTTTGCCATCGCTTTTTTCATCCACCGGAGCGGATACAGATGAGCCATCCATTCGACTTGTTTCAGAATCCAGACGTCAAATTTTGAATAATAACCAGATCCATAGGGAGTGCTGTCTATGGAAACAAATCCTTTTACGCGATCCGGATACCGCTTTATGAATGATTGTGCAAGAAAGCCTCCCAAAGACTGCCCGATCAGAACGACCTGCTCCACAGCATTCTTATCAAGAATGCTCTTTATGCAGCCGGCAGTATCTGCAAAAGAGAATTCCGCAAAAGGCCTGGATTTTCCGTGGGCGGGAGCGTCCCATGTCAAGAGATTGTACCCCTTCTCAAATGCCGGAATCTGCGGGTCAAACATACTGTGATCTGCAGTGAGTCCGTGAAGAAAGAAAAGGGTATCCTTGTTGACATCCCAGTGATCCGATTGCCAGTAGAAGACCCTTCCTTTATCCGTTTGCAGAATATGTTGTTCCATATCCTTCACCCTCTCAAGTTTTTCGGCATATCTCAATTTGTCCCTACAGGGGTTCCTACTTCGATGAGGTTGCCGTCCGGGTCATAGAATCTGACGACCCGCTGTCCCCAGCTGTGCGTCATCAGGCGATTGACGTATTCAATGTCAGGATAAAGCATTTCCAATTTTTTTACAAATCTTTCGATCTCCGGCTCTTCAAAATACAGCTCCGTATGATTGCTTTGCGGAATCACGCGTCTCCCCGTAAACCGCTCCCAGTGTTTTTCTTCCTGGAGATACAGATTTCCGGACAGTTCCATATTGCCATCATAATCCCGGATCAACTCGAAGCCAAACAGATCCTGATAAAATTTCAATGCTTCATTGCAGTTTTTTACAATGATAAGGGTTCCTTTGAATGTCATGGACTTCTATTTTCTTTCTGTTCTGATGAAATGGCCTTCCTGAATCGCAGCGAACGTTGCTGCCGCACAGACAATAACCGCAGAATATTTCAGCGGAACAGCGCGAATCATCAGCGGGAATAGAAACAACAGCGCTCCTGCCACCTTGTTCATAACCGAATGAACAGCCACAAACCTCTTCTGTACGGCAAATCCTGAAACGATATTAACGGACTTTATGAGGGCGATCATTCCGGTCCAACCATACAGCCATGCAGGAATACGCAGGACCGGAAGCAGTTTGATCAGGCATGCAACCACAAACACAAAGTCTGCAATCGTGTCCAGCCTTGCCCCGAGATTGCTTACGGTATCTGTTTTTCTCGCCACAAATCCATCCAGCATATCAGACACCCCGGCAGCTATGTAGAATACATAAAAGGCAAAGGAGAATACCGGACAGCAAAGCAGAACGATACTGGCAGCCATTCTGAAGACCGTTATTGCATTTGCCATCAATGCCCCCGCCTCTTTTCCTTTTTCTTCGCCTGCTTTATTTCGAACCGGCGCAGGGCTTCCGCTTCCCGTTCCTCCCGGCTGATCTGCCTGCGCTCCGTTTTCATTTCTTCCCGCTGTCTTTGAAGCGCCTGCTGGGATTTCGTCCCTATACCGACGTTCTCCAGCTGCTTTCTCGCGTTCCGGCTTCTTCTTTTTGGATTGTCAGCCGTCTGCCGGGTTACCGTTTCGATGGCCGGACTGAAAACCAGTTCATAGTAGTGGTGCAGGACGTAATCCCAGACCTCATGATCCTTCGGCTCTGCCCCAAAGGTCACTTTACAGACGGACAGCTTCCCACCGTCGATCCGTTCAAAGACGCCGACCCAGAACGGTTCGTCGAAGAACACAGTCAGACTTGCTTTCATGTCTCCGGATCACATGCCGCCGTTCACGATGGCCGCATACTGCTCTTCGGGAATCATAGGAGAGGTGATCTCTGCTAACAGAGCGGGTTCAATCTCTCCCTTTTCGGCGTACTGCCGCCCGGCCTGTTTGATCAGCTCCAGTCTCGGCGCAGTCACGACCGCCGCTTCCGGCGCATTCATCATCGGGCTTTCCGGAACGGTGATGATCGTGTGATTGCAGGGAAAACTCAACTTAAACTGCATGACCGCCGGTTCAAAGTTCTTCCTGCTGTTAGGGAAGCCGCAGCCGCAGATCATGAGGTATTTCAGATGGCTGAAATCAGCCTGTCCCACATGCTCGTATCGGTCTCCGACCTTCTGCATCGCCATGCTGGAAAGGGGAAGCGTGCGGTCCATCAAGGCCTTCAGGGATGCAGGCATTCCATAGCAGTAAAGAGGGAAGTTGAACAGCAGTAGATCGCTGTCCAGGATCTCCTCCAGAATAGCTTTCATATCGTCATTATGGATGCAGGTGCCGCCGTTATGCATACAGGAAAAGCAGCCGGTACAGTATTCGATGTGTTGATCGATGGTGTGGATGATGTATATGTCCTGTGGTGCAGCTTCCTTCATACCATCCAGAAATGCCCGGGTGATGTGCATTGTATCACTTTTCTCCCGCTTGGGGCTTCCGTTTATTACCAGTATCTTCATCGTATGCTCCTTCCTTTCATGATCCAGTTATCCAGAAATTGCATCTGTTCATCCGTATGGAACCAGTGCTCTCCGTCTTCCATCACGCTTAATTCAGCGCCATGAGCCTTTGCAAACGCATTTTTCGTTTCATAGGATGTAAGATTATCCCTGCTGCCATACAGGATCCTTGTCGGAACAGTCCAGCAGACAGGGTGTTCACGTACATAACACAGGTAATCCCAGGACAGATCCTCGCCGGATGAAGTTGGGATCACGCCTTTCTCTTCCAGTTCCGCCTCTGA
Organism: Oscillospiraceae bacterium; assembly: GCA_017448455.1. GTDB lineage: Bacteria > Bacillota > Clostridia > Oscillospirales > Oscillospiraceae > Limivicinus. The sequence continues at coordinate 6,183 of JAFSLL010000188.1, forward strand.
TACATTAGCCCGGGACATCATGTTAAGGATCAGCTGCTCCATATCGACTATGGGAGAAATAAAATATGCGCAGCGGATCATAGCGTCGATCCCGGCGTTCATGCTGAAATAAGCGCCGATACTGTTAGCAATCAGAGTGATGCTGTCATATTTTGCATTCAGCTTCATGACTTCTTCCCGGATTTCCTTCCCGGTTTCCCATGGCATAAAAGTCTGATAATCCAGGCCGGCGATTTCACATTCAGGAAACAGCGGCTTATAGTGTTCGCTCTCCCCGGCACAGCCGCCCTTGCCGTGGATGTACAAAACCAGTTCTTTCATTACCGCTTCCCCAAATCATTTATTTCTTTCTGAAGATTTTCCAGGAACCTGCCTGCGTGAGCTCCATCCATCTGCGTGTGATGGAACTGGAAGGATACCGGTAAGTAATACCTGAAAAGCTTTTTTCTGTATTTTCCCCAGATCATAAACG
>JAFSLL010000189.1 GCA_017448455.1 Oscillospiraceae bacterium
CCCGGAAAACTGTCCGGTGGACAGTTTTCAGCGGAGAATGGGCGGCAGCCCCGGATCGATCGGAAAGCCCTCTGGTGCGCCCGCAGGCGCATTCCCTCACCAACGGAATTTCCCTAACTAAACATGAAGAACCTCTTTTTTGTCGTGAAGGGCAAAAAACCTGTCCCGTGCCGATTGCAAAACAGCGCCCGTTGCGGTATACTGTAACTATGAAAATATCTCCCACATAAATGCATTGGAGGGCTGAAAAATGGACGTACGTGCATCCTACGAACAGTGGCTGAAGGACTTTGCCCAGGACGCTGACACCGTCGCCGATCTGCAGGCGATCGCGGACAACGCGGCGGAAATCGAGGACCGTTTCTATACCGAGCTGTCCTTCGGCACAGCCGGCATGCGCGGCGTGCTGGGCGCCGGCACCAACCGCATGAACCGCTACAATGTGCGCCGGGCGACCAAGGGCCTTGCGCAGTACCTCAAGCAGGACCCGGTGAATGCCGCACGCGGCGTTGCCATCGGCTATGATAGCCGCAACTGCTCCGCGGAGTTTGCACGGGATACGGCGCTGGTGCTCTGCGCTGAGGGCGTCCCCGCCTATCTGTTTGATGCGCTGCGCCCGGTTCCGCTCCTGTCTTATGCGGTTCGTCATCTGAACTGCGCCGCGGGCGTGGTGGTCACCGCGTCCCACAATCCGCCCCAGTACAATGGCTACAAGGTTTACGGCGATGACGGCGCCCAGCTGGGGCCCGAGGCCGCGGACGCGGTGACCGGATTCATCCGCGCTCTGAACTACCTGGACTGTCAGCCCATGGAAGAGGAGGCCGCAAAGCAGGCCGGCCTGCTGCACATCATCGGCAACGCCGAGGTGGACGATGATTACATGGAGCAGGAGAAGACACTGACCGTGGATCCCGAGATGCTCCGCCGCATGGGCTCGAAGCTCTCCATCGTTTACACGCCTCTGCACGGCTCCGGCAACGTGCCGGTCCGCCGTATCCTTAAGGAGCTCGGTGTCGAGAAGGTGGCTGTGGTCACCGAGCAGGAGATGCCCGACGGCAATTTCTCCACGCTGACCTGCGCGCCGAATCCCGAGAATCCGGAGGCTTTCACCCTCGCCATCAAACTGGCGGACAAGGTGGGTGCCAACGTGATCTTCGCGACCGACCCGGACTGCGACCGACTGGGCGTAGCTGTCCGCGGCAAGGAAGGCGGCTTCCATCTCCTCACCGGCAATCAGATCGGCTGTGTGCTGCTGCACTACATCCTCTCCACGCTGAAGAAGCAGGGCCGTCTGCCGAAGGACGGCGCCGCGTGCAAGTCCATTGTCTCCACCTCGCTGGCCAATCGTATCTGCGAGGACTTCGGGGTGACGATGTACGAGACGCTGACCGGCTTCAAGTTTATCGGCGAGAAGATCCAGCAGTTCCAGGACAGCGGTGAGCACACCTTCCTCTTCGGCTTCGAGGAGAGCTACGGCTTCCTGTCCTCGACCTTCGTGCGTGACAAGGACGGCGTCAATGCCTCGCTGCTGGTGACCGAGGTTTCCGCAGCCTGCGAGGACGAGGGCATCACGCTCTATGACCGCGTGCAGGAGATCTTCAAGAAGTACGGCTACTTTGTGGAGAAGGTCGTCTCCGTGACCCTGCCCGGCAAAGAAGGTCTGGGCCGCATGAAGGAGATCATGAAGAACCTGCGCGACAATCCGCCCACCGAGGTGGCCGGTCTGAAGGTGACCGCTGTGCGCGACTATCTCAAGGGGACCCGTGTGACGGCTGACGGGGCCTGCGAACCCACTGGTCTGCCCGCGTCCGATGTGCTCTACTTCGAATTGGAGCGCGGTCAGTGGATCTGCATTCGTCCCTCGGGCACGGAGCCGAAGATCAAGCTCTATGTCAACACCAATGCTGCGGATCAGGCTGAAGCAGAGGCCCTGAACGAAACCCTTCGCAAGGCCGGCGAGACACTGGTTCAGTAAAACAGACTTAGGTCTGCAACAAAGAGACCCGACCGCCTGAAGCAAGTCAGCTTCAGCGGTCGGGTCTCTTTTGTGGTTCTTCACATTTAGCCAGGGAGATACCGTTGATGAGGGGATGCGCCTGCGGGCGCAGCAGAGGGCTTTCCGATCGATCCGAATAACCAGGCACATGCTGTTGCCGGATTCGCCAACCTCATGCGCATGATTTGTGGAATGCAGACCGGAGTATGCAGACAGAATTTCATAACAGACCAGAGTCTGCATCTTTGCCGGGGATCCAGTTGACACCTTCAGCCGCTTCCTGGCGCATTGATTCATCTTTGGCCGTATAGCGCAGGGTGGTCTGCAGCTCGCTGTGGCCGAGCGTGTCGCTGACCAGGTAGATATCACGGGTATTCCGGTACAGGTTTGTGGCAAAGGTGGAGCGCATCTTGTGAGGCGAGAGGCGTTTTTTCAACGGCGCGGCAACCGTCGCGTACTTCTTGATCAGATTCTGAAGAGCGCGTACGGAGATCCGTTTCCGCTGCGAGGACAGGAAGAAAGCATCTTCGTGGCCCTTAACGGGCTCAATGGCCTTCCGGTCCTCCAGATAAGCCTGCAGCGCATCACTGACCTGGGTATTGAAGAACAGGACGGCTTCCTCTCCGCCCTTGCGTGTGACCTCGAAGGAACGGTGCTCGAAGTCGATATCGTCGATGTCCAGTCCGATCAGCTCGCTCTCACGGATGCCGGTTCCGAGCAGCAGGGACACGATGGCCACGTCCCGTGAGCGCAGGCCCTCATTGTAGACCTGCTGCCGCGCACTCAGCCCGTCACCGGTGGTGACGCTGTCCAGCATCCGTGCGATCTCCTCCTTGTCGAGATAGATGACCGGTTTGCGGGAGATCTTCGGCATCTGAAGATTGGCCGCAGTGTTTTCCCGGATCAGGCCGCTGACATACATGTACTTGTAGAACGACCGGAGAGCGCTGAGCTTCCGCGCGATGCTGACTGCCTGATTCTCGGCCAGGATAACGGCGCCGGTACGGTCCAGGAGATCTTCACCGGTTTCATCCTTGCGGACATACTCGCGCAGGTATTCCTTGTAGAGGTCAAAATCCCGCAGGGTCAGACCTTCCAGCATGGACGGTGTGACTTCCGGGATCGGTACGTCCGTGAAAGCTGCATGCTCCAGGTGCAGATAGCGGAAAAAGAGCCGCAGATCATGAAGATACCCGAGACGAGTCAAGTCCGAGGAGTTAGCGATCATCGAACGGATAAAGTCGGATACCACCGGCGGCAGTTCCGCCTGAAGCATGCGGATTTTTTCATTGCGCTCCAGGCGTTTCTCACGTCGGTAACTGCTCTCGTTGCGTACTCTGGCCATGAAATCACGTTCTTTCGAATATTAATGAGGAAGTTTGTCAGTTCACAGTCGGAATGATACTCCCCCGCGCCAGATTTGTCAATCTCTGCGTAAAAGAAATATTTAACGCAGAGATATATCCGTTCATCCCCTGCAGTGTCGAGATAGAAGAAAGCCTCCCGTAACAGACTATGGTCTGGCAAACCGAAGTCTGTTATGGGAGGCCTCTGATTCACGTGATATACACGGTTTGCTCTATGGCAGTTCTTCCATTTCCGGATGCTCCGGATCCTCGTCAGGTCGCAATTCGCGTGCGATGATCAGCAGACGACCGTTTTCATCATGGTATGCGCAGGTGGACAGCGTGAGATAGCGGTCAGACGTATCAAAGGCGACATCCGTATCAAAGCGGCGTCTGCGGCGTATGTAGTCCAGCCAGGATCCCAGATCCTCTTCGTCTTCAAACTCTGCCGTATAACGGAAGCTGCCGAAGCCGCCGCCCTGGATTTGTGTGGATTGTACGGCGGCAATGACCACATAGGTCCTCTCCCGGTTCAGCGTATCGAATCGGATCAAGCGGTGTTCCCGGCAGTAGTCTTTGAAGAGGTACTGATCAAGCTGACCGAACATCAGGCCGGAGCGCATATTGTGACCGTAGATGATCAGGTTCCTGCCCGGTGTCCAGGGATCACAGTTACCGTCAAGGATCAGTGTGCCGTTCTTGTTGTCCTTACCCTCAAAGTCGCGATAAAGGTAATACTCGTTGTCCTGAGGCGTCTGAACGACGGGATGGTCGACGTCCGTGCCCGGGATCGTCAGCCAGCCGATCAGGTCGTGATTCATCTCATAGACAGGGCGCAGCTGCGGCAGGATCGACTGTTCCAGTTCATCCTCCGTGAGCACAACGGGATCAGGATGGAAGGCTTCTTCCGTCAACTGGGCCGCCTGCTGCTGTTCTTCGGGCATCCGGTTCGCGGTGGGTTCTTCCGTTGCTTCCGTGAGAACCGCTTCCGCTGATCCGCCTGCCTGCGTTTGCACAACCGGTGCTTCTGTCTCCACCGTGACCGGGATCGAAGCATTCCCTGTGCGCTCGGTTGCCGGTTTCTCCCCCGCAACAGGCGCGGCGGTAACCGGCGCCGGCACGTTTGTTTCATCCTTTGCAATGAGAGGATCGCCGGCGGCTTCCGATGGGACTTCTGTGGGAGTGTCCGGCAGCGCTTCCGCCGTTTGTGCCACCTGATCCCTGTCTGGTTGCATTATAGCGTCATCAATTGGATTTACAGTGGGGGTCAACGCCTCATCATGGTTTAAAACAGGCGCATTGGTGGGAGCAGAGTCCTTCTCCGGGATTTCTGCAGGCGCATTTGTCCGAGACGGGACCGGTGACTCCTTCTCCTCCTGCGCTGACGGTGCAGCCGTGACTGCGGCGGCTTTTATGCTCCGCAGTTTTTCAACTTCACTCTGCGCACTGTTGTCCTGGATCATCCTCGAGATCGGATACCACAGCGCCGCAGCGATGCAGGCCACACCGAAGATCACCAGGATGATTACCCAGGTTTTTCGGGACATCAGGTCATCTCCTTCCCCTACTGTCGGCAGTGGTGTCCGTTTGATCATTCACCCGAATGAGCTGCCCGATGGCGTCATACTCATAGTTCCTCCTCGTTGAATCGCAGCACTAATACCCAATCTCATTACGTTGGGTAATACAACTCGATATAATACCAATGGTCCATAACCTTATCAATAATCACATATCCCTGTCCATCACAGCCACCGCCCTTCCAAACTTGCCTTGCTCCGTCATCTGAGTCGATGTACCATGGGTCTCCATCATGCTGCAGTACGTATATACAGTCTGATATACTAACTTCTTCTGATAAGGAATGGATCAAATACCGTGTCATTTCGATTCCTTCATAAGACCCTTGATAATAGAGCTTATAGGTTTCAGTGTTTTGATCATAATAGATATTTGATAGTCCTGATTTTTCGAATCGCTTTTCCAGATTGCGCAGGTCTTTGTCCGTTACAGAGGATGAAAAGTTATGTATTTCTTGCTCGAATGCTTCGTGGTTTTGTTTCAGCCAATATTTATGGAAGTCATCACTGGCATAGAAACCGGTGCATCCGGACATGACAATGCACATCAAAACCATGATGAGGAGAATGACGGTTCTTTTCAACATATCATCTGCTTCCCGTGCCAAAGATATTAACAATCGAAGTATGAATGAACACGGAACCCCGACAGACAGGCCGGGGTTCCGCGCGTTTGGTTCAGGTCAGCGCTCAGGACTTCTTCTGCCCTTTGCGCTTGCGGCTGAGAAGCAGGGCTGCGGCAAGCGCTAGGATGCCGGTCCCGCCGACCGCAAACGGCCAGATCGGGATCTGATCACCTGTCTTCAAGCTTCCTTTGGTGTGATAGTTGGTGATCGTGAAGCCCCTGACCATGTCGCCGGAATGCATGGACGTGTAGTACTGTACCTTAATCTCGCGGACGGTGTACTTGATCTCTTTGCCGTTCTCGTACTTCGGCAGGTCGGTGAACTCGCCCTTCCAGTGAGTCTCCTTGCTGAGGATAATCTCCCTGCCGGGCACCAGCTTGCCGTTGGCGTAGAGCCGGATCGTCACGGTTTCGGGACGCAGACGATCCCAGTTGTCGGAGTCACGCCAGACCTTCTTCACCGGGAAGGAGATGACCTCGATCTCGTGAGTGTTGGTCAGCGTGAAGCCTTCCGCCGCGCTGCCGGTCAGCACGCATGTGTAACCGTCGACCGTGATTTCCTTGACAGTGTATTCGATCTCCGTGCCGCCGTCGCGATACTTGTCCAGGTCGGTGAAAGTATGGGTCCATGTGTCGCTGACATCGCCGAGGGTGGCGGAGTCAATCTCTGTTCCGTCGGCGTACAGGATCACCGTGATGGTTTCGGGCCGCACGAGTTCGCGGTCATGATCGTCATCCCAGATCTTGGTCACCGGGATTTCGATCTTCTCCGGCGTATGCTCATTCAGGACCGTGATGCTGCCATCCTCTGCCGCGGTGACGGAGGAGATGTAGCCTTCAACATCCGCTTCCTTGACCGAGTAGACGATCTCCGTGCCGTGGTCGCGGTACTTCGGCAGATTCTCCACCTTGCCGGTCCAGCTCTCCGCGGCGGTGAGGGTCAGTGTGTACTCGGTTGCAGCGCCGTCAGCCAGCACGGTGAGCGTGATCTCATCCGGCCGGATGCCGTCCTGGTCGTCGTTGTCACTCCAGGCCTTGGTCACCTTGAGCTCGGTCATCTCGATCTCATGCGTGTTGGTGATGGACAGCGTGTCGTCCGAGGCAGTTGTCTCATAGCCTTCCACAGCATCCTCAGACACCGTGTAGACGCACGCCTTGCCATCCGCGTCGACCTCGGGCAGACCGGTCCAGGTGTAGGTCCAGTTGTCCGCCTCGGTGACGGTCGCCTTCTGGCTCTCCAGTTCCTTCCCGTTCTGATAGAGGTGGAGTGTGATGCTTTCCGGACGGATACCGTCGCGGTCGTTGTCATCTTCCCACGTCTTTGTCGCGGTGATCTCCACCGTGATCAGCGTGTTCGTCACGGTCAGGGTGTCCTCAGAGTAGCTGGTCTCGTAGCCGGTGACGGCTTCCTCAGAGACCGTGTAGGTGTAGGCGTTACCCTCGTTGTCAGTCTCGTAGAGGTCCGTCCAGATGCAGATCCAGCTCTCCGCCTCGGTGACGGTGGCATCCTTGCCCTCCATCACCTCGCCGTCGCGGAGGAGATGGAGCGTGATGCTCGCCGGCCGTGTTGAGAAGGCGTTATCCTGGTCATCCCAAACCTTGGTGGCGGTGATGCTGATCAGCGGGATCTTCGCATCCTCAACCAGGAGGACGCCGTCCTCGGTCACCGTGCCGGTCGATGTGATCTTGCCTTCCTCATCGATCGTGAAGGTGGTATCAGTCGCAATGGTGTAGCCATCGGGAGCGACCGTCTCTCTCAGCGTATACTCTTCGCCGGTCTTCAGGCCCTCGATGGTGTGAGCCTCGTCCGTGCTCACCCACTCCTCGACCACTTTGCCTTCGCTGTCAATGATCTGGATCGTGGCGCCTTCGAGTTCGCTGCCATCGGCGATGTCGACCTTGCTCACAGAGACTTTGGTCTTCGCGTCCTCGATCAGAATGACGCCGTCATCGGTCACCGTGCCGGTCGTCGTGACCTTGCCTTCCTCGTCGATCGTGAAGGTCGTATCGGTCGTAATCGTGTAGCCCTCGGGAGCGACCGTCTCTCTCAGCGTGTACTCTTCACCGGTCTTCAGGCCTTCGATGGTGTGAGCCTCGTCCGTGCTCACCCACTCCTCGACCACTTTGCCTTCGCTGTCGATGATCTGGATCGTAGCACCTTCGAGCTCTTCACCCGTGCCCATGTCGACCTTGCTCACGCTCACTTTGGTCTTCGCGTCCTCAACCAAGAGGATGCCGTCCTCGGTCACCGTGCCGGTCGTCGTGACCTTGCCTTCCTCGTCGATCGTGAAGGTCGTATCGGTCGTGATCGTGTAGCCCTCGGGAGCGACCGTCTCTCTCAG
>JAFSLL010000190.1 GCA_017448455.1 Oscillospiraceae bacterium
ATGCCTTCCATTTCTTTTACATAGCCCACAAAACGGCTGATCGTCCAGATACGATCCCGCCGGTCACTCGGATATGCATTGATATAAGGCTTCGGCACAACGAGAATAACCTTCTCGGCCTGCATTTCATCCATCTGAGCCGCCGAAATGCCCTGCTGCATCGTGCAGAGGTATTTGTGTTCATCGCGCAGACGGTCTGCCTCGTTCAGAATCTGGCGCCACCTGTCCTTGCATGTGGTCTTAGCCGCCAGCGTACACAGTTTTTCAATGGAGAAGGTCATATCGTGATACGCCTCTTCGGACGGAAACAGAAAGTCCGGTTTTTTATTGCCCTCGGTCACGCCCTGTGCCGTGTACTCGATCCTGTTCTCATCAAATATCGCGGAGAGGTGGTGTTCCAAGCTCTTTCCTGCACGGCTCTTCCGGCGGTTCAGCACCTGGTTGGCAAGCGCGATAAAATCGTCAACGGTGGCGAAACCACGGGAAACGGTGCCGCCATAGCGGTCATGTTCGATGGCCCGGAACAGCCGATACTCTTCCTCCGTCCATTTCAGAAGCGCGCTGTCCGGGTCCGTTATGGTCAGACGGCGGTTCTGATACACATCAAACTGGATCATTCTCGCAGCCTGTGACATGTCGAAGGAAGACGGAAAATCCACGGTCAGGTCCGCGATAAACGCATCAATAGCGTTTTTCTCCTTAACTTCAGGATTGACGCGACTAAGCTCTATCGGACGATTCGTTTCAGCTGGCGTCAGTCCAAAGGAATCCAGAAACTCCTGAATGTCCTCGTCAGTGTTCAGTATGAACCCTTGGTAGTCTTCCTCAGAATCCTTCACCATCACAAACAATGCTCCGGTGAATTCCGGGCGCAGAGGTGAGCGGCCCCTGCCAAAATTGGTGATTCGCAGCTCCTTCTTGCTTTCATACCAGGTAAAGGTACAACTCGTGGAATAATCGTCCTGCCATCTGATTGTCCCGTTCTTTTTCAGAATATGGTTCTCGCGCATCTGCTGCTCGGTGAACAGCATCGCCTTCGCTGAAAGCGAGATCAGAATGCCGGACTGGTGTCCGCCCGTCTCTCCGCTGTCGTTAGCGGAAAGGAACTTGCAGAAGGAGTCTTTGCCCTTCAGCACCGCGTCAATCGCCTTTACAACCAGATCATCTGTCACGCCGTCATCACCTCCCGCTCCGCAGCCGCATCCGCGACTGTCATCGTTGTGTTCGTCCTTCTGTCCAGCTCGGATAGTTTCGCGGCTACAAGTCCGGCAACATCGCTCATCAGCGGAACAACCACAGAATTGCCAAACTGTCTGTATGCCTGCGTGTCGGAAACCGGGATTTTGAACTCATCAGGAAAACCCTGAAGCCGGGCGCATTCGCGCGGCGTAAGGCGTCTGGGATTCTTCCCCTTCTGAGCGATCAGTATTTCCGAGCCATCCTTATAGTATCTTGCGCTGAGTGTCCGAGCCACGCCATCAGGCGCGGCAATGCCATAGCCAAAACCGTTGCCCGCGGCTTTGTGCTTGGCAGCATAGTCCTGCAGGTATGTCCAGAGCTTGTCGGAAAGCGTGTAACGGTCGTCAACGTCGCTTTCAAGGATATCCCGCATGACCGGCTTCGGTTCAACCGGAGTCAGGGTGAACCTGAAATCAAGGTCAGATCCATAGCGTTTCCGGTCAAAGCCCACAATGAGGATACGCTCCCTGTGCTGCGGAACATAGCTCTGTCCGTCGATGACCTGATAGAATACCTCGTAATCAAGTTCCTCCAGCGACTCGGTGATTACCTTGAAGGTTCTCCCCCTGTCATGGCTGCACAGGTTCTTGACGTTTTCGAGCATAAATGCCTTTGGCCGTTTCTCCTTCAGGATACGGCAGATATCAAAGAACAGCGTTCCCTGGGTTTTGTCCTCGAAGCCCGTTGCCCGCCCGAGGCTCTGCTTCTTCGACACACCTGCGATAGAGAACGGCTGACAGGGGAATCCCGCGACAAGAACGTCGTGATCGGGTATGGATGCCACATCCACCTTGGTAATGTCGCCATCCGGCTGTTCTCCGAAGTTTGCAAAATACGTCTGCTGGCTGTATTTATTCCACTCGTTGGAATACACGCAGTGTCCCCCTGCTCTCTCATAGGCAATGCGCATCCCGCCTATGCCCGCGAACAGGTCAATAAACGTAAAATCCCTGTTTGGGGAAACAGGAGCTTTCGTCTGCTGGCTCAGAAACTGCATCACCGCCGATGATATTGAATCCTGAACACTTTGGTTATTCTCAGCTGTATATGCGGTCAATGCTTCATACACAGCATCATCCAGCCTCAAATGAATCTGTTTCGCCATCGCAATGCCTCCTGGGTATATTCTGGTACAGTCTTTTGCCCAGTATAGCATGCGTGCCGATTCTTTTCAACACTTTTGGGAAATATCAGGTACAATTATTATCCCATTTATGTGACTGTCGGTGTAGTATGGCGGATGATGGAACAAGGTAAAGGAAAATGCGGTCTGTGACTGCACTTTCCTTTATTTTGTCCTCTAACGCACTTGCCTTACCGCCTTCTCGCATCATCTCACACCGTACATTATATATTATACCATATCCTGCTCGATTTGGATACCGCCCTGCAAGGTCACGAGGATCTTCTCCTTTGAGATGACCTTCACGGTCTCGACCAGCTGGCGGATTACGCTCTCGTCCCACTCCGTCAGCTCCGCTGTTCCCTCGCTCAGGAGCTCGACTGCCTCATCCACGCGCCAGTTGGTGGCGGAATCCCTGCTCTGCTGTTCCAGCAGCAGGGCTTTTCTGCTCTTGAGCGC